>NZ_JAQPOK010000086.1 GCF_030068445.1 Roseofilum halophilum BLCC-M91
GTCATACAGGTGAGGCACTCCCACGACAGCATACCAATCCGGTCGCTTGTACCATAGGGTATGTTCGGGGTCATAGTACAGGTTTAAGTCACCGGCAACGAGGATTTGTTCGGGGGGATAGGTTGGGGGCTGAAATGTGGCACTACAGAGTTCGGCTTGCCACACATGATACAGGTCAGGCAATCCAGAATCTCCTATTTCTTCACTAGGTAAATCGTACATGGTGGGGAGGCTTTCTTTTTCGGGGAAAGGAGGAGAAACCCGTTTGAAAGCAATTTCGGTGGGAGACATAGCAATCGAGTTTTAGGTTGGGTAGTTGTATTGTAATAATGACTTACAATTGAAGATCGTCATATAAATCGGCTAAGGGTATCTCACAAGGTAGAGAACTTAAGTTTACTGAATCTTCTCTACTTTTGTATTCTGAAAATATCCATTGATTAACTTGTGCTTTATAATAATGCTCAACCTTGAATTGAGATTGATCGATTAACAGATACTCTTGAAAACTGGGAATACTGCGATAGGCCGCAAATTTTTCATCCTTATCATAATTTTTAGTGGATTTCGAGAGAACTTCAGCAATCATCAAGGGATTAGTTACGGTATCCTTACGCCCCTCTTGTAGTTGCACCGGACGAGAAATCACCATCACATCCGGGTAAGTGTAGATTTTAAACTCTGGAATCCACAACCGTTGATCGGCAATAAAAATACCATAAGATTGCCCTCTTAAGGCAACTCTCAAGAACGCATTGAGAATACTCATCAATTCATTATGGTTAGGAGTTCCTCCAGTCATGGGAATGATTTCTCCACTGCGATATTCATGGCGTTCTTGCGAGTTGATTTCTAGATCTAAATAGGCTTCAGGTGTATAGAGTGTGGCTTGAGTGGGTGTCATTCTATCTCAATTTTGCTTAGGCAATAGAGCGATCTAGTTCTTAGTGTAGCGAGTTTCTAGGGGTAGAAGGGAATGGGCGATCGCCCGATCGCCCCTTAATCCTCTCCCACCTGATAGCCAAACTGAGACAGACGAGCGCGAGATTGTCGCCATTTGGGCCTGACTTTAACAAATAACTCCAGATAAACCTGACCTAAAATCAGTTTTTGCATCTGTTCCCGTGCCGCCGTACCAATACTTTTGAGCATCGATCCCTTTTTGCCAATCAGAATCGCTTTTTGGGAATCTCGTTCCACATTAATTGCCGCAAAAACGCGGGTAATTTTCGGCGTTTCCTCCACTCGTTCAATCTCTACAGCCACCGAATGGGGAACTTCTTGGCGAGTGAGCAGTAAGATTTGTTCCCGGATTAATTCGCCCATGATAAAGCGTTCCGGCTGGTCAGTGACCAAATCAGGGGGATAATAATAGGGGCCAGGGTCTAGATGATCTGCCAACAGAGTTTGTAGGGAATCTAACCCCTCACCCGTAAGAGCAGAAAATTTCAGCATTGGCCAGTGATAAGCTTGGCCCAGTTGCTCATAGGTTCGATCGATCGCCTCAAAATCATCCGGTTGTCGATCCGCTTTATTCAAACCAAGAATAATCGGTAGCGTCACATTCGAGAGCAGCTCGGCAATGTAGCGATCGCCCCCTCCCGCAGCCACCGAACTATCCACCACAAACAGCACCACATCCACCGATTTAATCGCCAATTTCGCATTCTCCACCAACACCTTCCCCAACTCATGGTGGGGTTTATGAATTCCAGGAGTATCCACAAAAATAAACTGGGCCCCTGAAGTCGTCAGAATTCCCCGTAAGCGGTTGCGTGTCGTTTGAGCCACCGGGGACGTAATCGCAATTTTTTGGCCCACCAACTGATTCATAATCGTGGACTTACCCACATTAGGACGGCCGATAATCCCCACAAACCCAGACTTAAAGCCAGGAGGGGGTTCGGGAATTAAATTCAAGGATGCAGGGGCAATATCGTTCAAAGCTTCAGATTCGGGATCGCGAGAATGGGTCATAGGGGATCGTAAGTCAGCAAATAACAAAGATTAAGTCAAGTTGACGTTATGGAACTTTCAGAGAATTTAAGTTTAATTTACTCCTGTAAGGGCCACTTAGGCCTTTATCTTCATTGAACTTAAAAGCTACAGGAGGACAAAGTTATGGGAAAACGCATTGGCATTTTAACCAGTGGCGGAGACTGTGCGGGTCTCAATGCGGCGATTCGAGCTGTGGTCTATCATGCCATAGGAACCTACGGTTATGAAGTCTTTGGAATTTATCAAGCCACATTAGGGTTATTGGAGAGGCCTCCAAGAGCCATCCAATTAACCCGCACCAACATTCGCGGGTTATTGCTCACCGGTGGAACCATGTTAGGAACCACCAACAAGGGAGACCCCTTTGGTTATCCCATGCCTGATGGTACTTTACTCGATCGCTCCCAAGAAATGATCGAAGGATATCACCAACTCGGTCTCGATGTCCTCTTAGTCATTGGTGGAGATGGATCTCTAGCCATTCTGCGTAAACTGGCCCAACAAGGGAATATGAACATTATCGGTATTCCCAAAACCATTGATAATGACATTGGCATCACCGAGCGCTCCATTGGCTTCCAAACGGCGGTTAATATTGCCACAGAAGCCCTAGACCGGCTCCAGTTTACCGCAGCCAGCCATAACCGGGTCTTGATTCTAGAAGTGATGGGCCGGGATGCGGGCCATATTGCCATCAGTGCTGGAATTGCTGGCGGTGCGGATGTAATCCTGATTCCCGAAATTCCCTACGATATCAATAAGGTTTGCGATCATATTGTCAAGCGTCGAGAGCTGGGTAAAAACTATTCTCTGGTGATTATCTCCGAAGCGGTGAAAACCATTGACGGTGGAGCCATCACCAACGTGGATGTTCTCGGAGAGCGTCGCTATGGAGGGATCGGCCATTATATTGCCGATAGCATTACCTCCAAAATTGGCGCAGAAACCAGGGTAACTGTATTAGGACATACCCAACGGGGAGGCATACCCGCAGCCACCGATCGCCTAGTCGCTTCTACGTTTGGAGTAGCAGCCGTCGATTTAGTGGCTGAGGGGAAGTACGATCACATGGTGACTTGGCAACATCGGCAAGTGGTCAGTGTACCCATTGAAAAGGCGATCGAACATTACCAAACGGTTGATTCTCAAGGCACTTTGGTGAAAACGGCTAGAGGTCTGGGAATTTGTTTGGGGGATTAATACCCAAAACAAGGGGCCTTCAGCCCCTTGTTCCATCATCATCACTAGATTAAATCGGGTATTAACTCTAAAACAGTGGTTTGCAAAAAATCACGCTGATAGAAATCAGGATCGACAATTTCCCGATTGAACACAATAATATCTAAATCGATACATCGAGGAGCATTCTTGTTTTCAGTTTTAACTCGCCCTAACTCAATTTCAATCTGCTTTAATTTACGATTTAAATCTTCCCGACTATCAGCAGTCTGAATCAAATAGGCTCCATTCACAAAGTCAGGCTGATCGGTCAAACCTAGAGGTTTCGTTTGATAAAATTTAGATTCCTTAATCAGCGTTTGCGTTTCTTGTAGTTTTTGTTTTGCTTTTGGAATATGGAAACTGGGGTCAATGTTGGAGCCAACCCCAATGGCTACTTCGTTAAGCATAATTGTTTAGTCAGCGAAGATAGAAAATACAGCGCTTTATTTAATAACAGAGCAAATCGCCGTATAGAAGAGACAAACGGGTATGACCCTCAAGAAAAGTTGCTGCGATGCGCTCGGAGTTTAACGGATACAGAATCGGAAAAGCGTAGAGCAAAAGGTTTATCAACTTTGACCTTAGTCCAAATGACTTTTGGATCTGCCATCACAATATCAATGATGGTTTGACCCATCCTTTCGATCAAACCATAGCTATGGTTTTCCACTTGTTCAATAATTTGCTTGGTAATCCACTTATAATTGACCGTATCTTCGATTTGGTCTGTTTCCGAAGGCTTTTTGGCATCAAATCCTATTTTAATGTTGATGACGACATCTTGTTTTTTTTCCCGTTCCCAATCATTAATCCCAATCAATGTTCTTAATCTTAGATTGGTGATTTTAATAACACCTAAACCGGGTTTAATCTGTTGGTTCTCCTTTGGTTGAATCTCTTGAGAGAACAAGGTATTGTGCTTGACTGACGACTCAGATGGTGTGTGGCTTACTGATTTCATTGTCCTGGAATGGAATCTTTTAACTTGATGTTAAATTTATTTTAACCTATGTACAGCAAGCTTGTCTATATCAATTCTTCTTGTTTTTCTGGTTAATATCACTTAACATAGGAGTGCAGGTATAATATGCACCCCTCAATCAGTAGGCTAGGCCATCACCATTCCCCCATCGACGTTAAAGACTTGACCGGTAATATAGGCGGCTGCGGGATCGGCAGCTAAGAAACGCACCATTCCTGCGACTTCCTCCGGTTGACCATAACGACCCAGGGGAATGAATTTGAGGATTTCATCAGCAGCTAGGTCTTTGGTCATGTCGGTGGCGATAAAGCCAGGCGCAACGGCGTTAGCCGTTACGCCGCGACTGGCAATTTCTTTGGCTACGGTTTTGGTAAATCCAATCACGCCAGCTTTAGCAGCGCTATAGTTGGCTTGACCGGGGTTTCCCATCAGGCCAGAGACTGAGGCGATGTTGATGATGCGGCCCTTGCGTTTTTTGAGCATGAGTTTACTGACGGCACGGGTACAAAGAAAGACTCCCGTTAAATTGAGGTTAATGACGGCTTGCCAATCTTCCGGTTTCATCCGTAGAAGTAAGCCATCTCTAGTAATACCGGCGTTATTGACCAGCACATCAATCTGTCCCCATTGATCTATAACGGCTTTCACTAGGGTATCCACGGCTTCGGCTTGGGAAACATCGGCTCCAAGGGCGATCGCCTCTCCTCCTTGGTCTTTAATTTGACTGACCACTTCTTCGGCTGCTGTCCTAGAGCTGGCATAATTGACGGCTACTTTTGCTCCTTCTGCGGCTAAAGAAAGGGCGATCGCCCGGCCAATTCCCCTAGAAGCCCCCGTCACTAGAGCCACTTGATCCTGGAGTAGATTTCCCATAAACGACTTCTCCTGCACTTTCTTAAGGTTTTATTGAGGTTAGACTGAGGGCATTTTGCCTTAGAATGGGGGAGATTGCCTAACTTTTGCAGAATTTAACATGGCCGTTAAAAAGCAATTCACCAGTTTTTCTGACCTCCTCACCCAATCCAATGTCCCCGTGTTGGTCGATTTCTACGCCACGTGGTGCGGCCCCTGTCAAATGATGGTTCCCATTTTGGAACAAGTACAAACTCAGATGGGTAAAGCCATCCAAGTGGTCAAAATTGACTCGGATAAATACCCCCAACTCGCTTCTGAGTACCAGGTAGAAGCCTTACCCACCCTGATTTTGTTTAAGCAGGGGAAACCCGTGGACAAAATTGAAGGCGCGATTAAAGCAGAACCCCTGATCGCCCGTCTCCAGACCCTCATTTAAGAGCAGTACAGAAATTTTGCCCAAGGTCTAGCTTTTCTCTAAAACTTGTGTTAGATTAATGAGAGTGGGTAATAAACGGTCATATCCGTTTATTTACTCAACTTGCGGGTATAGTTTAGTGGTAAAACCATAGCCTTCCAAGCTATTGATGGGGGTTCGATTCCCCCTACCCGCTTTAGTCTAGCATTCATGTCCGCGAAGCCCAAAGCACTACATCTAGGAATTCCAAGAGGGCGGGCATGTTGCCCGCTTCTCTTTTCCCATAAACCGGACTTGATATGATATTACGGTTCCATGGACACCACGGCCGCAGCCGGTAAAGCTAAGGGCAAAGAACCAGAGTTAGGAACGGAGGCGTACTTTTTTTCTGAAGCTCCATTGCCCGTATCTTCACTCAGTAACACTTCGCGAATAAACCGAGCAAGAACCCGTTGAGCCAATCCACTGGCAATTTGTTGTCCCATTTGTTGGGTTTCGGGTTTTAAGAGAACCTTGGGCAATAATGGGGCGATTTTCATGGGGTCAAACCCTTGAGTTTCTTGGACAATTTGTAAAATGCGTTGAAGATGTTCGAGGTTCTTCCGATCTTCAGGATTAGCGGGGGCTGGGGGTTTGACTGGCATTTGACCATTCATGCCAACGGTTTTTCGGAAGCGATCGCTAACCGTTTCAAACGTCGTGCGTCCCAAAGTGTCCACACTTTTAACAATTTCCTCGACGATGCGATCGCGGATAAAGCTGCCGCGCTCAGAAAAGAGAAAATCAATGGTTTGATTCAAGACCAAATCTAAATCATAATCTTGACTAGCGCGGGCATTTTTGAGCAGATTTTCTAAGCGATTCCAACGAAAGCTCCCATCTTTAAATAATAACTCCCTCAAGGAAGTTCGCAATTCTGGGGACTGATCCGTTAATAACCGTTTGGCCACATAGGGATAGGCTTTACTCAAGACCTTAAAATTGGGATTCACATTAATGGCAATCCCTTCTAAGGTGACTAGAGAGCGGATAATCAAGGCATAATAGGCAGGAACCCGGAAGGGGTAATCATACATCACCTGGGAGAGTTGATCGGTAATATTCTTAAAATTCAACTCAGCCACGGACGCGCCCAGAGCATCATTAAAAACCTGTGATAAAGCCGGAATAATGGGAGTTAAATCCGTATCTGGGGTGAGAAACTCTAACTTGACATAATCATGAGCTAATCCTGAAAAATCCCGATTGACTAAATGAACGATCGCCTCAATCAATCCATAGCGTTGATAGGGCTTCACTTCGCTCATCATGCCAAAGTCGAGGTAAACCAGCTTACCATCGCCAGAGGCCAGTAAATTACCCGGATGGGGATCGGCATGGAAAAACCCATGTTCGAGCAATTGCCGCAGGGAACATTCAACCCCCACTTCAATCAGATAGGAGGCATCTAAACCTTGCTGGCGAATTTTCTCTAAATCGGTTAGTTTTGTCCCCGTAATCCACTCCATGGTTAATACACGACGGTTGGTGTATTGCCAATAAATTCGGGGCACATAAATATCGGGTATATAGCCATATAACTGCTCAAACCGCTCCGCATTCCTGCCTTCGTGGGTATAATCCATTTCTTCATAAATGCGAGCGCCAAACTCATCGGCGATCGCCACGAGATCGCTACGGATGCGCCGATTCTTCTGTACCCAAGCCGCTAAAGAGCGGAGAATATATAAATCTAGAGAAATTCTTTCGCGTAAATCGGGACGTTGGACTTTAATAGCCACCGTTTCCCCCGATTTGAGCTTACCCTTGTAAACCTGACCCAAAGAAGCCGCCGCCACCGGTTTAGAGCTAATTTCAGCATAAACAAATTCCGGGCGATCGCCTAACTCCTCCTCAATAAACTGATACGCCACCTCATTGGGAAACGGGGGCAGTTGGTCTTGAAGTCGGGTTAACTCCTCTAAAAACAGGGGAGGCAGCAGATCCGGCCGAGTCGATAAAGCCTGTCCCACCTTAATATAGGCAGGCCCCAAGCGCGTTAAAATTTCCCGCAAATGAACCGCTCGCCGTCGCTGCTTTTTTTCCGCAGCTCCCCCGGTTCGTTTATCCCACCATAACCCCACCAGCAATCCCAAAAATGACCAGACCAACTCAATCATCCGTCCCCACACTTCCCAGGGACGGGAACGGTAAAAGTCCATCAACTCCACTGGATCGTAATGGATGTCAGGGGGTTCCACGGCTGAATCATTCGGTAGGATCGTCTCATCTGACATCGGACTAAAATGTGCAGAAGAAGAATAAGCGGGACTTCCAGAGTCCTGGACTGTTGACAACCCCTGTTGATGGGAAGATGAAGATGGCATATTGACATTCATGACTTGAGGTGGGCTAGATCTATTACTGATTGTAAAGTAATTTTAACAATTCCCCCCCTCAACCCGCTCGATCAATTTGATTTAGGTTCCCTCGATCAAGTGCTTTTCTGGTAAATAAGCCGTCTATGTTAATCTCCCTAAAAATCGAGAACTTTGCCCTCATCGATCGCCTAGAATTGGACTTTGGCAGAGGATTAACCGTCCTCACCGGGGAAACCGGAGCCGGAAAATCCATCATTCTAGATGCCCTCGATGCTGCTCTGGGCGGAAAATTAAACTCTAAAGCGATTCGCTCTGGAGCATCACGCGGGATCATTGAAGCCACCTTTACCCTCTCCCCTTTGGTGCTGGAATGGTTGATAGCCCAAGAAATTGAGCCAATGGAAGACCAGACGGTAACTTGTAGTCGAGAGATTCAAATTTACCAGGGGAGTTGGCGATCGCGATCGCGCTTAAATGGCTTAGTCGTCAACCGTACCCAAATGGCCAGCTTGCGGGAATTATTAGCCAGTCTCACCGCTCAAGGACAGACGGTACAATTGGGCAATTCTGAGCGGCAACGGGAATGGCTCGATCTCTATGGAGGAGCATCCCTATTAACCCTTCAACACCAGGTCACAGCAGCCTATCAAAAAGCCGAAACGATGCGATCGCGGCTTAATCGACAACGTAACGATGAACAATCTCGCCTGCAACGGATTGACCTCTTAGAATATCAACTGAGCGAATTCAATCAGGCCCAGTTAACCACCGCCGATGAATTAACCGAACTCCAACAAGAAAGTCAACGGCTCTCCCACAGCGTCGAACTGCAACAGAAAAGTTATCAAATCTATCAAGCCTTGTATCAAGGCGATCGCGCCCTAGCCGCCGCCGATCTGCTCGGAGAAGCCAAAGATCTCCTCAATGACATCCTGCCCTACGATCGCCAACTGCAACCGATCCTAGACTTAGTAAATGAAGCCCTCGTGCAAGTCGAAGAAGCCGGGCGACAAATCAATACCTATGGCGATCATCTCGAAACCGATCCCGAACGCCTGGAAATAGTCGAATCTCGGATCGTTGAACTCAAGCAAATCTGCCGTAAATACGGGCCATCCCTCTCCGAGAGCCTCACCTACTGGCATAGCATTCAAGCAGAACTTCAAGACCTCACCGCCAGCAGTGAATCCCTAGAACAACTAGAAAAAGACTATCAACAAGCCCTAGACCAATTAAAAACATTATGTAATCAGCTACACTTACAACGGCAAAAGGCAGCCGCTAAACTAGAAGCGCGTTTGGTCAAGGAACTCAAACCCCTAGCCATGGACAAAGTGCAATTCAAAGTCGCTCTCACCCCCATCAGTATAACCGCCACAGGTAGCGATCGCATCACCTTTGGCATCAGTACCAACCCCGGAGAACCCATCCAACCCCTAGCCAGCACCGCCTCTGGAGGCGAAATGAGCCGCTTTTTGTTAGCTCTAACCGCCTGTTTTTCCCAGATTAACCCGGTGGATACCCTCGTATTTGACGAAATCGATGCCGGTGTATCCGGACGAGTCGCAGAGGCGATCGCCGACAAACTCTATCAACTCTCCCAACATCACCAGATTCTCTGTGTCACCCACCAACCCCTGATCGCTGCTCTAGCCGATCGCCATCTCCAAGTGCGCAAAGAAACCATCCACGAAGCCACCGACAACCTGCATCGAACCGTCGTTCGCGTCCGCTCCCTAGATAGAGAACAACGCTCTCAAGAACTCGCCCAACTCACCGGAGGCAACTCCGCCCTCGAAGCCCTATCCTTTGCCCAATCCTTACTGGTGCAAGCCCAAAAAAAACGCCAACTCCATCATCAGCCCTCCTAAACCCACCCAATGTTCCCATGGAAAGCAACCCTCCAACCATTTTTCGGTACACTAAAAAAAACAGTCCAGCGCCAAGGGCAAAGCCAAAACCAGCCCTCGGATCGCCAGTCCCCATGGCTGCAACATCCAATTGTGATTAAAATTAGGCTATCCTAACTCTTGAATCTTCCAGCTTTCTCCTTTAAGATCCACCTAACCTAGGGTGTCGTTATCTTAGCTCTGCTTATAATTAAAAAATTGTGCCGTTAGGCCCTTGCGTTTTCCACCAAACCAAGACATAAAACTTCTATATCGGTGACATCTATGGCAACATCATCTTCCAACTCTCCCCTTGTGGACACCACCGCCACCACAATCGATATTGATGCAGTGAATTCCGATGGATCGTCCTCCCATACCGTATCGTCAACAGTCATAGATGTAGACGGAAATGCCACCGAACCAGCTCCCCCAGAACCCAACACCGCTCCTCCCAGAGGCGGAGGATTAGTAACGACGGGAGGAGGAGGCGATTTCTCCAGTTTTCTAGCGCCCCTAAAAAAAGACACCTTCAAGCAAGTCGTTAGCGACGTAGAAGACAAGCTCAAAGTCGTTAATCAAACCCTATCGATGTTGGACAACCTCTTGGATAACCAAGGGTTTGATGCCATCCTCGATGAAATGCTGCGATCGATTACCCTGAAAACCGGGGAACTGCTCAACGCCGATCGCACCAGTATCTTTCTGTTTGATGAAGAAAAAAATGAACTCTTCACCATCGTTGCCAAAGACGAAAAAGGCAACGCCCTAGAAATTCGCATTCCCGCCGATAAAGGCATCGCCGGAGAAGTCGCCACCTTTCGCAAAGTCGTCAACATTCCCTACGACTTCTATGACGATCCGCGATCGACCACCGCCAAAGCCTTCGACAAAAAAAATGGCTATCGCACCTACACCATGATCGCCATGCCCCTGGAAAACGAAGAAACCGGGGACTTAGTCGCTGTCGTGCAACTGATCAATAAACTCCAAGTCAACGCCGATCGCGAAGCCGACTTAGACGAGAAAATCGACCTCAACGGCTTCACCGAAGACGACGAACAAGTCTTCAAAGAATTTGCCCCCTCCATTCGCCTAATCCTCGAATCCTCCAAATCCTTCTACGCCGCCACCCAACGGCAAAGAGCAGCCTCTGCTCTCATGAACGCCGTTAACTCCCTCAGTAAAAGCAGCCTCGATCTAGAAGACACCCTCAAAAAAGTCATGGATCAGGCCAAAGAACTCATGAACGCCGATCGCTCGACCCTGTGGCTCCTAGACGAAGAAAAAGGAGAACTGTGGACAAAAATTCCCATTGGTAGCAACCTCACCGAAATTCGCATTCCCAGAAGCGCCGGATTTGCCGGTATGGTAGCCGAATCCGGAGAACCCCTCCTCATCCCCTTTGACCTCTACAACGACCCCCGTTCCGAAACCTCCAAAAAAACAGACCAGAAAACCGGGTATCGCACCTGTAGTATGCTCTGTATGCCCGTCTTTAACGCCGACGATCAACTCATTGGCGTAACCCAACTGATCAACAAGAAAAAACAAGGCGAATATCCCGACTACAACCCCGAAAACTGGCCCGAAGCTCCAGAGCAATGGAAATCGAGCTTCAATCGCAATGACCTAGAATTCATGCGAGCCTTCAACATTCAAGCCGGAGTCGCCCTCCAAAACGCCAAACTCTTCGATCAAGTCAAACAGCAGCAAAAAATGCAGGAAGACATCCTGCGGAGCTTAACCAACGGCGTGATCTCCACCAATAAAAAAGGCTATATCATTGCCGCAAACGAATGTGCCAAGGAAATTTTAGGACTCGATAAAACCGAACTAGAAGGGCAATTACTCGCGCCCCTAATTCGGATCAAAGAAGGAGACTTTAACAAATGGTTTGAAGCCGCCCTGGCCCCCAAAGAACCCAAAGATCGCCAGCAATTTTATCCCGATCAAACCCTCATTCTTTCCGGAGAAGATGGAGAAGACATCGAACAGAGCGTCAACCTCTCCATTAATTCCATGAATGATGCCATTGATGGCACTAAAATCAATGGTGCATTAGTGGTCATGGAAGACATCAGCGACGAAAAACAAGTCAAGAGCCTCATGTATCGCTACATGACCCCAGAAGTGGCAGAATCCCTACTCGCCAGTGGCGATACCGGACTCGGTGGCAAACGCAAAGAAGTTTCCGTCCTGTTTAGCGACATTCGCAGCTACACCACCTTAACGGAGAAATTACAAGCCGAAGAAGTGGTAGCCATGCTCAACAGCTACTTTGAGGAAATGGTCGATTCCGTCTTCCGCTACGGTGGAACCCTAGATAAATACATCGGCGACGCTCTAATGGCCGTGTTTGGCTCTCCAGCTCCTTTAGAAGATCATGGCTGGTGCGCCATGCAAACTGCTGTGGAAATGCGCTATCGCCTAGAAGAATACAACGAGAAGCGCAAAGAACAAGGGTTAATGGAAATTAGCATTGGCATTGGCATTCACTCCGATGTCGTCGTCAGTGGTAACATCGGCTCCTCCAAACGAATGGAATTAACCTCCATCGGTGACGGGGTGAATTTGGCTTCCCGGTTGGAAGGAACCAGTAAACAATATGGAACCGACATCGTAATTAGCGAAAGAACGTATACGAATTATGCCGATCGCGTCTATGTGCGAGAACTCGATAATATTACCGTAAAAGGCAAGAGTAAACCCGTCACCATTTATGAGTTATTGGGCATTCGAGAAGGGACATCTGTGGTCGGTCGTCCCTTGACAGACAGGCAAGAAGCCATCAGAACTCATTATGAGCAGGGACGCAAACACTATTTACAACCGGCCCATGATAAATTGTCTTACAACGAAATCCTAGCGGTCTTGGAGCAGTTAGAAGAGTTATCCGACTCGGAGTTGAAGAAAATTTCCTATGATGAAACTCAGATGATCTCGAAGATGCTGGCCCAGGTTGACCGGGAAGCATTGATCGAGATTTTAGGGGAAGCCACCCTGAAACGGATGCTCGATGTCGAAGACCTCAGCCGCAAAACCGTCACCGATAGCTACTGGCAAACCACTTTACCGGAAAAGGTGAGTGAGCTTACGCCCCGTCAGGTGAAGAAATTGCTGCAAGCCAAAGTGGGCCAGTTTGCTGGAGCAGAAGAAACTCGGCAAATGTTAGCCGAAGAAGCTCAGGAAATGACTTCTGCCCAATTGCGTAAATTTATTGATTTGGCTCGTAAACCCTTTGCTGCTAAGGCCAAAGAGTCCTTTAAACAGGCTCAAGAGGATTTCCAAAAGGTGCTGGAAGTCGATCCGAAGAATAAAGCGGCTCAATTGCATATTCAACGTTGTATGCTTTATGAGGATAATCCTCCGGATGAAACCTGGGATGGGGTGTGGAAACTAACAGAAAAATAGATCGCAATGGATGGGGCTGGAGACAGGCTTAACCTTACTTAAACATAGGTCGCTTGACCGCGATCGCCATTCTGGTTTAGATTGGTAAGAGTGGGTACTCTCAGAACATGGGTGTAAGGGTAAACCCCCCGATCGAGGTCACTTACATCCGTGGAACTCTGGCTTCATCATTCTCATCACTAAAAAATTGATTCAAGATTAAATTAACAGCAAATTGGGTTTATGAACGATGTGAATTGGCAGTTGAAATATCACGATTGGATTGGTAAAGTCCGTCTCTTCTTAAGACAAACGGCCCAAGCCTACTTATCAGATACACCAAGACTGCCAGAAACCCTTGCCCAGCAAATTGTGCCATTGTCGCAAAAAGCGCAAGAAATCAAGAACGATTACCAAGATGACTCCGGTAATCTTCCCGAAGGAGACCCGGATCTGTTGTGGCTTGACCAAGTTTCTCAGTTTTTGCGAGAGTTATCGAGTGTCTATCTCTCCGATCAACCCTCCTTGCCTCAAAATCTGTTCGACCTATCCAGCCGAGCGCGGCAATTGGCGAAAGAGGCTCAACGGATACAAGACAACGGCTCTAGCTCAAATGCGGCCCATGCTCCGACCGGGGAAACGTCCAGTTCAGACCTCAACGAGGATGGGGATTCTCCTCTTCCCCCTGCGGCCAATCATGACCTGACAATTGAAGACCTGCAAAAAAAAATTAAAATTCAGTGGGCCAATAGCCAGAACCCCAATGCTCCCGAATGGCAACAGTTAATCGTGCTATTGGATGTGGCGAAAGGACTATACCGAAATTTAGTTTAATCCTTCGTTAAACCGATCGCCCAGAGCCAGGACGGTATAATAGCCTCTACAGGATTATCTTAGGTTCATGATGCTCGATTGGTTATTTAACGGCGCAAACCTCTTTGTGCTGCCCTTCTGGACATTGATGATTGTCTTACCCAATTGGGGGGGCACTCGATGGGTAATGAAGTCATTCCTTCCCTTTGTGGCTCTAGTCGCTCTGTATATCTATCTCCTAGTTGGCACAATTGATGGAGAATCGGCGGCTGCTTTAGCCAATCCCCAATTAGCCGATTTAGCTCGGTTATTTGCCAATCCCCAGGCAACAGCAACCGGTTGGGTGCATTTCCTGGTGATGGACTTATTTGTGGGACGCTGGATTTATTGGGAAGGACAACGGACTGGAGTTTGGACAGTTCACTCCCTGATCCTCTGTTTGTTTGCCGGCCCCATCGGCCTGCTCTCCCATATCCTGACCCAAACCCTCAGAGAACGATTCTTAACCCAATCTTCAGAATCAACGACTCCAGAAATGAGTTAACTAAAGATTAACTAAAGATATTGTTGGTTTCACAACAATATCGCGATCGCAGATCGGTAAAATAGAAGGGAGGGGTCGAACAACTCCCCCCTCCCGATTCAATTCTTGTTTTGTTCAATAGAGGTCATTAAACCCCTTCCGTATGGAATCAGAGAGCGAGTCTGGAACTAGGGCCGAACCCCAAAAACCTAGGTTGGCAGATGTGATTGGCACATTCATTGCCTTATTAACCTTGACCTTACCCCTGTGGGCGATCGCCTACTATTCTTCAGGTAATGTCAACATTGTACCCGGAGTGAGTTACCCCCTACCCCAAGCCAGAGAATGACCCCTACCGACTGAAATTATCCCTCAATTGAGAACCCCCAATTCAGACTCAAGAGTTGGGAATAGTGACCATCTTCCCCTAAAATTTGATTCGGGGAACGGACGATCCATCCTCTCCCCTTCCGTAATGCCATTTGGAGAAGAATCTTGGATTTATCACTCATTCCCGCTCAACCCAAACCGGGCTTATTAAACGTATTGATCGAAATCACAGCCGGAAGCCAGAATAAGTACGAATATGATAAGGATTTACAAGCCTTTGCCCTAGACCGAGTATTGTATTCCTCTGTCCACTATCCCTATGATTATGGATTTATTCCCAATACCCTAGCCGATGATGGAGACCCCCTCGATGGCATGGTGATGATGGATGAACCCACATTTCCAGGCTGTGTGATTGCAGCACGGGCCATTGGGATGCTAGAAATGATTGATGGCGGCGATCGCGATGAAAAAATTCTCTGCGTTCCCGATAAAGACCCCCGCTATAGCAATGTCAAATCACTCAAAGACGTTGCTCCCCATAAACTCGATGAAATTGCCGAATTCTTCAAGACTTATAAAAATCTGGAGAAGAAAGCCGTGGAAATTCTCGGTTGGCAAGATGTTGATCGAGTCTTACCCTTAGTCGAGCAATGTGTCAAAGCAGGGGCTAAATAACCAGCCCCGTTCAGCTTAGGGACATTCAGTTGTCCCCCCAACAGACGTGACTCCAATCAAAGGATAACAACCCCGTTGAGTCACGTCTGGCCATCCCAGAATCCAAGCCTCCCCCTCTGAAAAAATCAATTAAGGTAAAATCAGAACATCTAGGTCACCTGAACATCACCTTGAACATTTACAACCCTCAAACGTCCCCACCCTTAAGGGATGCCAACCATCCAGAATAACCCATTAGGGAGTAACCTAGATTTAGGGTGCAACAAGTCTCGATCGCATAGACTCGTAAACAAGCGGTATTTATCAGCATTGCTCAGACAACAGGAGACCAATCAAAGAAATGGTTCTAGGGAATGGTGGGAAATCTAGCTCAGATCGAGTTAAGATGACCCAATAGACTCTATTTACATTTCTCTCTCCTCTTGTACCTCCCTGTGAATCTCACTAGGAAACCTGAAAAGCAATGGCTAGGCTAGATATTAAGATAAGTTCAGATCTAGCCATTTACCAAAACAATACTCAGCTAAACCCAGGCTAAATTTAGCGAAAGATGTCACAATCCGATCCCTCAGTTCCTGTTGTCAAACCCGCATCCAGTCCGGATGATACGGAATCCTTTGTTCCGTCTCCCTTAACCCTTAAATTCTGGGGGGTTCGAGGTGATATACCTACACCCGGCGAACAAACCATCCGTTATGGTGGCAATACGTCCTGTGTCACTTTAGAAACCTCTAAAAATCTGTTGATTTTTGATGCTGGCACAGGGGTTCGAGTTTTAGGCAAATACCTCTTAAGTCGGATGCCTGTGGAAGCCCATTTATTCCTCTCCCATTGTCAGTGGGATCGGATTCAGGGATTTCCCTTTTTTGTTCCCGCCTTTATCCCCATCAATCGATTTTATGTTTATGGCTCTTCAGCCGTCAACGGGGACTCTATGGGACAGCGCCTCAAGGAACAA
This sequence comes from Roseofilum halophilum BLCC-M91, assembly GCF_030068445.1. Lineage (GTDB taxonomy): Bacteria > Cyanobacteriota > Cyanobacteriia > Cyanobacteriales > Desertifilaceae > Roseofilum > Roseofilum halophilum. The sequence continues at coordinate 16,416 of NZ_JAQPOK010000086.1, forward strand.
ATGCAACCGCCTAACTTTCCTGTGCCCATTGACATTATGGGATCGGAGCTGAACTTTCGCGATATCGATCCGGGGGAGGTGCTGAAGTTAGAATCAATGGACATCCATACCTATTGTTTAAATCCGATTAATCAAACCTTGGGCTATCGGGTTCACACTCAAAATCATAGTGTGGTCTACGCTACGGATATTGAGGCCAATACAGATGAACTCGATCCCCACTTGATTAATTTGGCAAAAGAAGCGGATGTACTTATTTACGATACTCATACCTGGACGATTGATGAACAAGGGGCGAAGGGCAATCCTCAACCGAAAGATTGGAATTGGAAAAGTGGTATTGAGGTGGCGAAAAAAGCTGGAGTCAAGCAGTTGGTGATGTTTCACCACGATCCGGGTTATACGGATGATTCTTTGGATCGGATTGAACGACAAATCCAGGCGGTGTTTCCCCAGGGAAAATTAGCCCGTGAAGGGATGGAAATCGCGATCGATTAAAAATTAAAAATTAAAAGTTAAAAATGTATATCTGATAAGGCTTGGAAGAGGTCGGTGGTGAGCTGTTGGGCATCGGTTTTGAGGTGGCCGGATGCGTAAGGCGCAACCTCTAAGGGAGCGCCAATATTAATGGTAACGGAGCAGCCTTTTTGGGGGAAGGGTTGGTCGTAAGTGAGGTTGATGGGTAGGATTTTGATTGGGTTTTGGGGGGAGTTGGTTTGAGCTTGGAGAGCTAGACGGGCTAAACCGGGTTTGAGGGGATGTACTTGGTGATCGCGGTAAATATTGCCTTCAGGAAAAATCACTAAGGCTTCTCGATGGGCTAAGAGTTCTAATCCATGGCGTAGGGAGGAAATGGCCGGTTGTTGGGGATTAATGGCAAATCCGCCTAAGCGACGAATAAACCACCCTTGAATGCCGCGCATTTCATTAGCAGAGACCATAAACCGCAAATGTCGCCCGGTAATATCGTTGCCGAGAGCATAGGGAACCATCAAACAATCCCAGCGAGAGCGATGGGTAGGGGCAAGAATTACGGGTGAACCATCGGTGGGGAAATGCTCTCGTCCTTGGACTTCAATGGAGCGAAAATAGGAAGGTAAGAGCAGATGTCGAGCGAAGGGATAAACTAGGGGGGTTAACCAAGGAGAAATGGAGGATGCCGTTGGAGGGGTGGCGATCGCCTTTTCTTGTCCCTGTACGGGTAACTTGAATTCCCATTTCGATAATTGAGCTAACATCAGAACTGCTCCTCTAACAATGCTTCTTGATGTTTACTTTAATCAGCGTTTTCGGGAGGATTGGCACTGATGATGACAGTTTGTCTGTTGTCACTCTGGGGTAACGGGTGATTGTGGATTTCTAAGAGAGTAAATTTCCCAGAATTAGGCTAATGGGGTTGGCGAGAATGGAGCCAACTGTACCGCAAATAATGGCAGGGACGATCAGGGTTTCCCAGCGTTGAGCGACAGCCATGGCGACTCCTAGGGTGGCGCTGCCAATGCTAGAGTTGGAGGCAATGAGAATGTCGGCCCATTCAATGTTGAGGAGTTTGCCCGCAATCAGGATTATGGCGAGGTGAGCGAGGAGAATGATACCGGCGAATTGCAGCAGTAGGGGGTTGAGGGCTAGAAGTTCGGGGATGCTGGTGGTGGCTCCGAGGGTGGAGAAGAAGAGGAGGATCAGAAGTGCCCCAAATTCTTCGATTCCGGCCAGGCGATCGCTGGTGGTGGCAAAAACTTGAGTCAGAATAATCACAATAATGGTGGTGAAGAAGAGTTCACTACCGGGTAAGCGGATAGCAGCCGCGATCGCATAGCCCAATAGAGCAGAAATCCCACTAGCGGCGAGGGCGAGGGCTAAATCAAAGCGGGTGGGAGCGGTTTGTTTGAGGATGGTGGGGACGGGAGCGCTGCCAAAGCGAATCCCCCAATCTTCTTGATGGGGCGTAAAGAAGCTGCGAATGCCAGGAATAATGGAGATGACGAGCCAAAAGAGAATAAAGAGACTGGTGAGGAGGCGATCGATGACGTTGAGGGTTTCCAGGGAGATCGACCCTTGAAAGTCTAGGGCAGAGGCGATATCGGCCGCATTGAGGGAATTACCGATATATTGAGCGACAAAGATAGCGGCCAGTTTTCCCCCTTCTGCTCCCAAGGGAAGGAGGATGAAGCCAACAATTGCGCCTAAAATTGTGCCACCGATGCCACAGGCTAAGAGGAGGAGGGTGGCTTTAGCATGGGTGGGCAGTTCCCGTAAGTCTATCTGGGAGAGAATGAGGGGAATGGCGAGGGTGATGCCGTAGGTGGTAATAGCTGGATAGAGGGGGGCGCTGCTGGGAATGAGTCCCAGATGGCTACAGAGACTCGCGAGACAGAGAACCAGGAGGGCAGCTAGGGGGGGGGTTCCTCGGCGGGTTTGTTCTGTCCAATAGCCGAATGCACAGAGGGTGAGCAGGATAGCTCCTAGAATGAGATTGGCGTTGGGAACAATGAAGGTATCAATCATCCAGAGGTTGGGTTAGAGAACGGCATCTAGGAGGCGATTGGCATTATAGCGGATGGGGTCGGTGCAGGGAAGTCCGGTGAGGTTTTGGATCTCGGCGATCGCGCGATCGGCTTCTTCTTTACTAAATTTATGGGTATTGAGGGCGATCGCCTTCACCCGTACCGGTTCAGTAGCACCTGCGACACTCGCCACCTGCTCGTAAAGCTCAATCACCTCCGGAAGCGGCGGAATAGCCACTTGAGGAACATGACGGATATGGGTTTGTCCCCAACGATGTACCAAAATTAAAGCCGTGGGTTGAGAGCCACGAATCAACGGTAAAGTAGCCGTAGAACCCGGATGCAGCAGCGAGCCTTGACCTTCAATATGAACAATATCAGCCTCCGCGCCATAGGTTAACACCTGCTGTTCTATGGCTCCCGCCGCAAAATCCACCCGTACCGCATCCAGGGGAACTCCTTTACCGGAAATCATAATTCCCGCTTGTCCCGTGCCGATAAAATGGGATTTCAAGCCCCGTTGTTGGGACGCTCGATGCAATTCTAAGCTGGTGGACATCTTACCAATGGACATATCTGTACCCACCGTCAGCACCCGGATATTGGTTAACTCTCGCGCTTTAGCACTGCCAATGGTTAAATGTTTCGGTTCTTGGCGAATATCCCAAATCATTTGCCCCGGTTTCAGAAACGATTGAAATTGCGGCGCAAGGGGGGTATGGAGTCCGTTAACGACAGAAAGTCCGGCTTCAACTGCTTGCTGAATGTCGTTCACCCAAGGTTCCGGTAGAGCGCCACCGGATGGAGCGATACCGATCGCTAATACTTCTGGCTGATAGGTTAAGGCTTCGCTTATGTTGGCCACAATGGGGAGATTACGACTTATTCCCGTTAATTGTTGTAGGGATAATCCCCCACTCTCTTCATCGATTAAAACCACAATCTCCGCCTCACTGTAGCGAATTAGGGACAGTCCCGTTTTTCCAGTCCCTCCCTGAAGTCCCCCATGGAGCAAAATCGCCACCCGACGGTTACGAGTCAGTAAAGGGGAAAAATCAACCGTCATGTCGCGTTACTCCTAAACCAGGTTGAGTATTGAGCATCAGCCGAGAGTTTTCTAGGGTAGCTCCCCTAAAGGGATCATCGATCAAGTTGAGATGGCTATCTAAGTCCAGATAATCCACCAGGGGGGCTAAATGAGCGGCCGCTGTATTGGCTAGACTGCTATCTGAGTAACACCCTAACATCACTTGTAAACCACAAGCGCGGGCCGTGTGGATCATGGCCATGGCTTCACTAAGTCCCCCAGCTTTCATCAGTTTGATGTTAATGCCGTGGATGGAATTGGCCAAGGGAGGAATATCGGCGCGGGTGTAACAGCTTTCGTCTACGAAGATGGGTAGGGGCGATTTTTCGTAGAGTTGAGCTAAATCTTTTTCTTCCCCAGGAGCTAGGGGTTGCTCAATGTACTCAATCCCCCATTCTTTGAGGGTCTGAGCCATGGTAATCGCTTGGTTTAAGTTCCATCCCCCATTCGCGTCCACATAGACCTTACAGCCTTCAGGAGCTACCTGTAGAAGGGCATTGACCATGGCGCGATCGGCTTCTATGCCTTCTGGACTCCCCAGTTTGACCTTGAGATAGCGAACCGGGGTCAGATCTAGCCAATGACGGAGCCGTTCTTGAGCTGCTTCTGGGGTACTAATGCCGATGGTAACAGAGGTTGGCGGAGTTTGCTGGCGATCGAATCCCCACAGTTGCCATAAAGGAAGACTAACCGATTTTCCCAGCCAATCATAAAGCGCCATATCTAGTGCCGCTTGAGCCGCAGAAGGTAGAGAAATCCCGGATTTAGCGAGAGTTGCTTGGATATTTTGCCGCTCTAGGGGACTGAAGGGTTGGAGAATCGGTACAATTTGCTCTAAAGCTGCTACAATCTCTCCAGTTGTCTGGCTTTTGCCTCCCGTGGAGAAGGGAGTGGCTTCTCCCCATCCCGTGATTCCATCGTGTTCCACCCTCACCCAGATATTAGTATTGTGGGTATTGCTGCCCCTGCTAATCTTCAGGGCAAAGCGCTTGTGGACAGTAAAAGGGGTAATCTGGATCTGCATCAGTGGGTACACTCAAGTTTTTTTGAGATTAGTCTGGAAACGGAGATTCGACCACTGTATACAGAGGAGACAGGATAAGGCAGTTGGGAAATTTTTACCAAGTTGTGCTACTGTCTACGGTGGATTACTGTTTTATCTTCCAAGGTTGATTTTTTCTAGAGCCATAGGCGATCGTATGAGTTATTCCAGTCAAACGGAAATTGTAATAGAAGCCGGAAGAACAGAGCGGGAATATTGGAAAGACCTGTGGCGCTACCGCGAGTTGTTCTACTTCTTGGCATGGCGAGATATATTGGTTCGGTACAAGCAAACGGCGATCGGGGTTTCTTGGGCTTTAATTCGACCCTTCTTAACCATGGTTGTGTTTACCATCGTCTTTGGTAAATTAGCCGGACTCCCTTCAGACGGAGCGCCTTACCCCATCCTCGTCTTTTCAGCCATGCTCCCCTGGCAATTCTTCGCCAGCGCCTTGTCTGAATGTAGCAATAGCCTCATTGGAAACGCCAATTTAATCTCCAAAATATATTTCCCTCGCCTTATTGTTCCTACCAGTGCAGTTATTGTCAGCTTTGTAGATTTTATGATTTCTGGAATAATTTTGCTGGGACTAATGGCTTGGTACAATTTCATTCCCACCTGGAAAATATTATTATTACCACTGTTTATATTGATTGCCTTCGCTGCGGCTATGGGGGCAGGCTTATGGTTAGCTTCTTTGAACGTTCAGTATAGAGATTTTCGCTATGTAGTTCCTTTTCTTGTCCAATTCGGGTTATATATTTCTCCTGTAGGTTTTAGTAGTAGCGTTGTACCCGATCAATGGCGTTTAATCTATTCATTAAATCCAATGGTGGGAGTTATTGATGGGTTTCGCTGGGCTATTTTAGGCAATGCCCAACTTTATCTCCCTGGTTTCGTCGTGTCCGTGATTCTAGTGGGATACCTTTGTATCGGCGGTGTCTGGTATTTCCGCAAAATGGAACGTACTTTTGCTGATGTTATTTAATGAGGGAGAGGAGTTTGAATCGTGTCTGAACCCATAATCCGAGTTGAGAACTTAGGTAAGAAATATTTAATCCGCCATCAGCAACAAGAACCCTATACTGCTCTTAGAGACGTGATTACCAATGGGGTGAAATCCTTGGGACGTATTCTAGTGAATGGAACAGGGGAAAAGCTGGAAAACCCCTCACGGGAAGAGTTCTGGGCTTTGAAAGATGTGTCATTTGAGATTAATAGAGGCGATCGCGTTGGTATAATCGGTCGCAATGGTGCAGGAAAATCTACTTTACTAAAGATTTTGAGCCGTATCACTGAACCCACAACAGGGAGAATTAATATTAAGGGGAGAGTGGCTAGTTTATTGGAAGTTGGCACTGGATTTCATCCAGAGCTGACAGGGCGAGAGAACATCTACCTCAATGGCGCTATTTTAGGGATGGGTAAGGTAGAAATTAAGAAAAATTTTGATGAAATCGTAGCGTTTGCAGAAGTAGAGAAGTTTTTAGATACACCTGTAAAAAGATATTCATCTGGGATGTATGTTAGGTTAGCATTCGCAGTAGCGGCTCATTTGGAACCTGAAATATTGCTAGTTGATGAAGTTTTATCTGTTGGAGATCTAGCTTTTCAGGAAAAGTGTTTAGGGAAAATGGAAGATGTGACTTCTAGCGGAAAAACAGTTGTTTTTATCAGTCATAATATGGAAAGTATTAAGCGCTTATGCTCTGTTGGGGTATACCTTAATTCAGGACTGATTAATAAAATAGGAGATATAGAGAGTGTCAGTCGTCTATACATCAATGACAACGAAGTCAATGACATGAAAAATAATGACAGCTCTATTATTACAATAGCTAATAATAATGTTATAGATAATGATTATTTTTTCGTGATTAGTGTTGAAATCTTAGAGTTAGATGGAAATCCAAAAGAAAAAGTTTTTACTTGGGATAAAGTTATATTCAGAATCAAATTTCACTCTCCAGTCAATTTGAATAATGGCTCTGTTATTTTTCAATTGTCTACTCTAGCAGGAACAGTCATTAGTTTATGTTCAACTCAACCCGATCAATCCAAAATAGTTAACTTTAAAAAAGGCATCAATCAAGTTGATTGTGTTTTTGAAAAGTTGCTGTTGAGTTCCGGAAAGTATGTAATAGGTGTAGGACTAGCTATCCCTAATGCAGAGTGGCTGTTTAGAAAATTCGATGCTGGAGTTTTATATGTTTATCCTAAAGATGTTTTCCAATCAGGTCTTGCCCCTGAGAGTTCTCGCTACCTTATTCCTCAAGAATGTAGTTGGCGAGTTGACAACTACATAAGTTCATGATGGTTCAAAGTAAGTTATCTAGGTTTATAACTACAAAGTCATAAATATTTTAACAAAGTCATAAATATTTTAACCACACAGGAGAATACAATAATGAGAAAAGTAGATTGGACTAAAGCTTATCAATATCTTCAGTTTAGAATAATGAATAGTGCTTTAATGTTAGCAACTATAAAAACTTATTCTCGAATAAAGCGGACATTTTTTAAACCCGAATTTCCTAAAGATGCCCATGAGATAAATCTACACTTAGGTTGTGGTTGCATAAACCATCCGAAATTTATAAATATTGATATTATCCCCCTTCCACATATACATTATGTGCAACAGATAGATGATCTTTCAATTTTCAAAGACAGCAGTGTTGACTTAATCTATGCATCCCATTGTCTTGAGCATTTTTCTCATCTTAAAGTTTATGATGTGCTACAAGAGTGGTTTCGAGTTCTTAAAAAAAATGGAATCTTAAGACTTTCAGTTCCAGACTTTGATTGTTTATTAAAAATATACCATGATAATGATTGTGATGTTCAATATATTCTTGGCCCACTCATGGGAGCTCAGGATTATGAATACAATTTTCATTACACAGTGTTTAATGAAAAGAGCTTAAAAGATTTGCTTCTCGAAACTGGATTTAAAACAGTAGATTGTTGGAAGCCAGGATCTTGTGAACTTACAACATTTAATGATTGTTCAGATTTTCATTTACTTGTTAAAGACACTTACTATTCTGTTAGTCTTAATCTTGAAGCTAGGAAATAAATAATTTGGAAAATTTTCTATGGTTATGTTTACCATAGTCTTTCATTATATGAAGGTTTTGGCATTCCACCTCTAGAAGCCATGTCCTGTGGAACCCCCGTCATAGCCTCAAACTGCTCTAGCATTCCTGAAGTGGTTGGGGATGCAGGATTACTTTTTAATCCTAGAGAGATTAGGGAGTTAGCCGATCTGCTAATCCTGTTACTTGAGAGTCCCGGAGAACGCGATCGTCTGATTGAAAAAGGCTACCAGAGGACAAAACGCTTTAGTTGGGATCGGACAGCAGCAGAGACAATGAATGTTTATCGTTCAGTTAGTCAGTAGACCCAACTATTATTCACCAGAAGTTAGCATTCTATTTGCACTATCAACAAGGTTCTGTAAATAGCCATTAGCAATAGGTTCAGAATATTCATCATAAAGTTTTTTGATATTGACTAACGCTTGTTCTTTGATTTTATCCTTATTAAATAAAGCCATACCACCAATATCTAATTCCCTGACAAATGAACAAGAATACAACCCCACCTTATATCCCGCCAGCCAAGCTCGAATTCCTGCTTCATCATCATCAAATTGAAAGGGGGCGTAATTTTGATTAATACCACCAATCTCTAAAAACTCTTTCCTTCTCAAAAACGTGGGGGCCCTATTAACGGCCATCGTAAACATAAAGGGTAAATTGGATGTCGGTTCTCGATAACAAGGAGTATTATAAACCTGAACTTTGTGCAATCCAGGACATTGGACAATATTCCCAACTCGTTCGTATTCTTGTGGTTGACTTGAGGTTACCGGATCGGGTATCATAATGTCTAAACCATCTCGACCACCAAGCATGATTAAATCTGGAAAAATAGTAAACAAAGTCAAGGCTTGTTCAATCCATTTATTGTTTGGAGGAGGTAAATCATCGTCCTGTAATAAACAAACAAACTCTCCTTTAGCCATTCTCATCGCGCGATCGTAAGTTATAACTTCAAATAAATCATTACACCGAAGCAAGAAATCATTAGGCCGATTTAGATGAGACACCCAATCTTCATAAGAACCATCAATGGAACCATCATCAATAATAATAATTTCTTCTGCTCCACTTTTTCTCAGGCGATCGATAAGGTTTTTAATGTTATTTCTTTTATTAAAAAATTGTACAATGATAGACACTTTAGGCTCGTTGTTATAAACCAAATTAGATACAGTATCTCTTGATGCCTGGATTTTCTGTTGTAAAATTTGATTTCCTTTGCTCCTAGAACGTTGCGACCAGTTCCTTAGTAGTTCAAGATACTTGCCTGAGATTCTATTGATTAAATTCATCTTCGCCTTTGTAGTTACTAGAGTGAAATATCTAAAATAATATCATAAACAAGCGCCATAGTTGAAAAGATTTAAGTAAAATAAAGATCCTATGAATATTAAACAAAAAATTGCTCAAATACTTCTCCAAACTTTAAACAAAGTAATGGGTGATGACCAAGCCTTAGAGTTGATGAAATATTGGCTACGTCGTTTGCCGACTAAGTATGCCTTTCCAATTACTTGGGTGTGTCTAAATGAGTTTACCTTGGACAGTACATCAGAGTCGAAATGGGAGTCTGGAGTCCTGCGTGATTTTCCTAATGTACAAGTCAATGTCAACCCCAAATGTCTGGGAAGTCGTTTTTTTTCGCTATGTGGGTATTTTGAAGATGATTTAACTCAAAAAATACTAAATTCTAATTATAGTGGATTGCTGGTTGATATTGGAGCAAATTTTGGTTATTATTCAATTTTGTGGTTACAAAAAAATAATAGCCGTGTAATTGCAGTAGAACCAGTTACAGAGTATATTGAGTTACTGGAACAGAATTTAAGTCCTTATGAATCTAGATATAAAATCTTCAAGGGTTGTGTAGGAGATTATCAGGGAAAGGCGTTGCTAGATACTTGTGGAGATCCGACCATGGTGAGTCGGGTTGTACCTGATGATGGATCGGGAAAGATGCGAGAAGTTCCGATGATCGCGCTGACCCCACTCCTGGAAAAGTATAATGAAGATCGCATAGAAGTTTTAAAAGTAGATGCTGAAGGTTACGATGTAAAAATTCTTAATAACTGTAAACCCTTATTTGAGGCAAAGAAAATTAAGACTGTTTTTTGGGAAAGCGCAGCCGGTTCAGAATATTTAGGTAATGTGGAAGCAGAGAAAGAAATAATCCTATTTCTGGAACGTCTTGGATACCGTCGAATTATGTCTGGAGGCATAGTAGGATATGAACTTCCAGCAGCTTAAGGAAGAGGATAATCAAATAAGCAAATCTCTTAACATCCTGATGGTCAGTCATATGCCTTGGGATCGAAATTTGGGTGGGCCCAGAGTACAAATTGAGTTAGCTGATGAATTTAAACTCTTAGGTCACCAAGTCGAATTTTTTGGATATAATGATGCTTTTCCCGATCGACAATCATCAAGATTATCTCGGTTAACTCAACCTTCTTTTGCCCTGAAAGCAAGGAATTTTATCAAGGATAATTCTCATCGATTTGATATGATTGATGCCCACCAAGGCAATATTCCTTTTTCTAAAGAGGAATTAGGTTTTAAAGGAGCATTGGTTGTTCGTTCAGCAGGCTTATACCCTTTACTAGAAGAATATTTGAAGTTGGAAAAAGTAAAATGGCCGCAACAAAACAAAAAAAGAACATTAATAGACTCTCTTCGTCATTCCTGGCATCAAATTAAACGCCGAAAAGAGCGTCCTTATTATTGGAAGAGTTTAGAAGTTAGCGATCTTATTTTATTGCCTAATTCAGATGAGTTAGCATATGCAGATGAGCATCTTGGTTTAGGTAACAAAAGTGTATTTTTTCCCCATGGGCTGTCCCGGAAAAGACAGCAAGCTTTTGCTGAGGCGATCGCTCCTGCTCTCATTAGACAATCTAGACACACCGTTGCCTTCATTGGATATTGGTGTCTACGCAAAGGAGCGGGTGACTGGGCAGAAATAATTCAACGTACCCGATCGCAAGTTCCAGAGGTAAAATTTCTATTTCTGGGAACTGGCCTCAGTTCTGAGCAGATCCTGGAAGATCTCAATTTACAAGCTAGTGAAGGACTGGAAATTGTCCCTAGTTATGAGAGCGATCGCCTTCCAGGACTGCTTTCAGAAGTCACATTGGGGGCTTTTCCTAGTTATATGGAAGGCTTTGGGTTGGGAGTTCTCGAAAAGTTAGCCTCTGGATTACCAATCGTAGCTTATGATATTCCCGGGCCACGAGAAATGTTACGTCCAGTAGACAAAACGTTAATGGTTCCTGTGGGTGATGTGGAGGGATTTTCCAATCGGTTAATCCAATTGTTAAAACTAGAGGAAAGTCAATATACTCAGCTTTCTCGCAGTTGTATTCAAGTAGCCCAAACATTTGATTGGCATGAAATAGCTAAAAAACATATAGAAGCTTATGGTAAAACTCTGATTTCAACCCAGAAACACAAGAAAAAAAATATTAATCAATCACAAACAGATTATGAATAAAGTTATAAATTTTGGTTATTATACAGTGGGAATTTTATTGGAGTTTTTCCAATACATTTGGAGTCAAATACAGCTACGGTTGTTTTACCAGAAATGGAGAGTGACTAATTTTTTATCTGATTATGATTTTGTGAACCTTGAAAAACCCAAGTTATTGGTTGCTATAACTCATGTGACTTCTACGGAGGAATCTAAATGTGCAGAGAAAGGTAAAGAAAAAACAGATAAACTGACTCAAACCATAGAAGGAATATTCAGAAGTTTTTCTGGTTGTGAATTAAAAATTCTGATCAATACTATTACCGATCGACATATTACTCAATTTCTTCCAGATTACCAAAAAAACAAGATTGAAGTTATTGAGCAAGTAGAGATAGATCCCATGCTGGTGGGATTTAGATCTCAGGATGAATTTATTAAGAGAGAAGAGCAATTTGATTGGTTTTTATATCTGGAAGATGATATTATTATCTATGATAGTACTTTTCTCAATAAAATACAATGCTTTAATGCCAATAGTGGTAGTCTTAAAAAGATTTTGCTTCCCCACAGATATGAAATGCTAGAAGGCAAGAAAACTTATATTGATTTTAGTTACGATCCATCGGACAACACTGCTTTTATGAACTGGAATAAGTTGTCAATTCTGGAAATAGGAGAATTGAAGTTCTGTGAATTTGGAAATCCCCATGCCGGTTTGTACTGTTTGTCTAAGGAGCAGCTTAAGATCTGGAGAAAATCTGGTCGTTTTTGGAAAGAAAAAGATATAATGGTAGGGCCATTAGAAAGTGCTGCAACTTGTTGCTTGTTTGAATGTTTTTCGTTATATAAACCCCATCCTTGTAATCTACAATTTCTTGAAGTGCAGCACTGGGATACAAAATATTCTCTGGCCATGAAAACTTTAAGTTGGAAAAGTGATACTAGAGGATAACTGGGGTTGAGAGTGTAATGTCTACTGAAGAAGTTAAGATCAGCGTCGCTTTAATTACTCGCAACCGGCCAGACTCACTGGATCGTTGTTTGGCAAGTGTGCGATCGCAGAGTCTCCAACCCTATGAGATTGTTGTTTCTGATGACTCAGATGATGAATTTATGGAGCCAACCGAGGTGATCGCCAAAACATGGGACTGTCAATATATTCGCGGCCCTCGTCGCGGTCTACAAGCGAATCGGAACTGTGCCCATGCTGCTTGTACGGGAACACATATTCGGACAATGGATGACGATCATCAATTTCCAGAAGACCACTTCAAAACCGTTCAAGAAGTAGTAGAGACTGACCCTAGCAGTGTTTGGCTTATTGGAGAATATAGCACTTCCCCAACTGAGTCCTCTCAAATTCAATTGCCTGGAGAAGTACAACCTCGTGGATTCCGCAAGCCGATTGTTAACTTCGATCGATGCTTTGCGATCAGTGATGGTTCAGCTATTTATCCTAAATCTATCATTGATAAACATAAATTTATAGAAAAATATCAGTATGCTGGTGAATTGGAATTTGGCGCTCGTTTACAAGCCTTGGGGTATCGGATTCGGTATTCGCCAAAAACCTATGTTATTCATGCTGGTGGGGTTTCTCATAATAGTAAAATAGTGAAAAATAGTTCCTTTATTGGTTCATATTTAACCTATGCTGTTTACCAAAAACACCTATGTAAATCTCTGGAATGTCTTAGTTATTTCTTCAGTTTATCTGTAATTGGGTCGTTTAAACGAGAGCAAGATAATTTTAATATTTGGGATTTTTGGACAACTTTGAAAGAAGGACAATATTATGGGGAGCTATTTCGATTAAAAAAATACGATCGGATAATTTAGGGCAACATACCAATGAATCTATGCCTGTTCTCAGAACTAATGAAAAAGAATGAAAAAGTCACCCTTAGTTAGTATTATTATCCCTACCTATAATTATGGTCTATTTATTAGTGAAGCTATTGATAGTGTTTTCTCATCGAGTCTCTCTAAAGAAGAATTAGAAATTATTGTAGTCGATGATGGGTCAACTGATGATACGGCAGATAGAATCAGAGCTTACCAAAACGATCTCATCTATATCCAGCAAAATAATAGTGGTAAAGCAAAAGCCACTAAGGTAGGTATCGATCGCGCCACGGGAAAATATCTGTTTAACTTAGATGCTGACGATTTATTTCTACCCGAAAAACTGGAAAAAGTAGTGAATTGCTTTGAATCGGATCGCGATCTTGTCCATGTTTCCCATCCTGCCATTTACTGGGATGTTAATAACGACAAAAAAGAAATTGAGCCAATTCCAGACTGGATAAAAAATACAAAACTGAGTGGTAAAGAGGTGCTAAGATATTTCTACCGGCATCAAATCTTGTTTGGTGGAGGGTCAACCTTTGCCACTCGTACCGAAATTGCGAAACAAATGCCGATTCCTCGGTCTGTGGATATGTATATTGATGAACATTTAGTTCTGTTTGCTCTTGAGGATAAATATTGCTATTTCATTAATGAACCTCTTTCTGTTTGGCGGATTCATGGACATAATTTTTCTGTTGGCAAATCGCAATCTGAAAAGGCGATCGCCAAACTCAAACGGAGTCAATTGAGTATGGAGGCTGTATTGCAGACGTTAGAAGCAGAAGCTTTCGATCCAGAAATCGTTGCCCTGTATACCTTGAAAACGAAAGTGTCAATCGCCTCTATTAAAGAACAGCTTGGAGAAAAGACGGTTAATGATACTATAGATATATGGAAATATCTATGGCAAAACTTTAGCCGAGATCCACAGATGTGGAAACTGATGCAAACTTATAATGTTCTGAATCGGACTTTACCAACCCCGATGATTAATGGACTGAGAAACCTAAAATCTAAACTTTCGCGTCATGGATAATCAGAGCGATCGCCAAAACCACCACATCATAATACTACTTGGCCAGCAACAAGCCATGGCTGATGGCGTGTTTGACTATACAGAAAAACTAGAGCAAACTTTGCTGCAAAGAGGGGTTGAGTGCGATCGCATCTCCATGCAGTGGCAAGAATGGGGATGGTTCAAAGCACTGCAATGGCTGTGGACAGAAAGTGAACAATGGCGCGATCGCTGGGTGATTGCCCAATTTACCACATCGGCTTGGTCAACCTTAGCATTACCCGTCATGTTTGTGGTTGTGGTGAGATTGCTCAAAATCAGAAGAGTGAAAACCGCAATCATGTTTCATGAAGTTCAAGGGTATCCTGGAGAACAGCTCAAATACAAAATCCGGCGATCGGTACAACTATGGACAATTCGCACAGCCATGAAATTAGCCGATCACTCGATTTTTAATGTCAAACTAGAGCAATTAACCTGGCTCCCCATTGCCTCATCTCCAGCAACATTTATTCCCGTGGGTTCCAATATGCCGGAACCAGACTTAATGGCAGTCAAGTCCAAGAAAGCACCTTCTCAAAGGGAGACCAAGACGGTGGCGGTATTTGGGATGACCAGTGTAGAAATTACTCGAGATGAAGTAGAGGCGATCGCCTCGGCAATATCCCAAACCGCTAAACACATTGACTCATTGCGTCTCGTTACTTTAGGAAGAGGCTCAAAAGATGCTGAAACAGACCTTAGAGAATCCCTAAAAGAAGCTAACGTGGAAATTTCTGTGTTAGGGTTACTAGATCCAGAAAAAATTACTCAAGCTCTGATGGGAGCAGACGTGATGTTATTTGTACGGGGGGAAATTTGCTCTCGGAAAACAACCGCGATCGCCGCGATCGCCTGCGGAATTCCCATTGTTGCTTATGAAGGTAAAGAAACGGCTCATCCGATCCCAGAAGCTGGAGTGCTTCTGGTTCCCCAGGGGGACTATGAAGCTCTGGCTGAGAACTTAATCCGAGTCCTCAAAGACGACCAACTCTGGTTAGATCTTCACCACCGTAATATAGAAGCTTATCAGAAGTACTTCTCGTGGGATATGATTGCAAAACGCTTTATTGAAGAACTCACCAATGAGTGAACGTAAATATCGTCTCCTTCTAGTTTCCTCTCAACCGATCCAAAATCCAGCTTCTCTCAGGTTGATGGCGAAACATCCCAAGCTAGAAATATTGGTAGCTTACTGTAGTCTACCTAACGACAGCAAAATCCAAGCCAGCTCCCTAAAGCAGAATCCCGAATATCTGACCAAAGTGCTGTTTGATATTCCTTTGCTGGAAGGATACCCTTGGTCTTATGTTCCCAATCGCTCCCCAGTCCCTAGCTTAAATAAAACCTTTGGTTTAATCAATCCAGGTTTAATTAAGTTGGTGCAAAAATGTGACGTTTGTCTAGTTTATGGTTATGCTTATATCAGCTTTTGGTTGGCGATCGCGGCTGCTAAAATAGCCAGAAAACCCTTGCTCCTATCCACAGATGCAACCTATCTCGATCCCCCAGATGGAATAGGGGGAAATTGGAAAATTCCGATTAAGAAAAAAGCCCTCCCCTACCTCTATAATCACATCGCTGATGCTGTACTCGTCCTTTCCAGTGCATCTAAAACCTTCACCCACTCTCTGGGAGTGCCAGAGTCTCGGATTTTCTTAACTCCCTATGTAGTCGATAACGATTATATTGCTGAAATCGCTAAACAAACTTCACGCCAACAAGTTCGAGCAGAATTAGATATTCCAGAAGATGCAGTCATAGCTGTCTTTTGCGCCAAATTTATTCCTCGAAAACGACCCCAGGATGTGATAGAAGCCTTTGCTAAAGCCAATGTCCCCAACACTTATCTAGTAATGATTGGAGATGGCCCTCTCAAAGCCGATCTTACCTCTCAAGCACAGCACTTGGGTATTGAATCCAAAATCCGGTTTACAGGCTTGGTTCAGTATTCTCGACTGCCATCCCTATATGCCTCCAGTAATGTGTTAGCATTCTCCTCAGAATACGAACCCTATGGATTGCCTGTCAATGAAGCCATGATTTGTGGTATTCCTGTCGTCGTTAGCGATCGCATTGGTGCAGGATACGATCTGGTCGAAGAAGGTGTAACCGGTTTTACTTATCCTTGTGGTAATATTGATGCTCTTGCTACCCTTTTCCAAACCTTACTCGGAAACCCCAAACAGCTCCAAATCATGGGAAAAGCCGCCAGAGAAAGAATTAGAACTTGGTCTCCTCAACAGCATGTTGAGAGTTTAGTAAAAGCTGTAGAAGCAGTTGTTGTACCGCCTTCACTTCCTTTCAATCGATGAAACTCCTAATCGCTCTAATTGTTGCCACTGTCATTTCTTATATTTCATGTTTGGACTGGCGGCGTTCTGTCAAAACCGTTTTCTTCCTAGTTGTTTTTGAAGGTGTATTACGGAAATGGATTCTTCCTCAAGCCAGCGAAATCATATACTTTCTGAAAGATATGGTCTTATTTGGAGCTTACTTTCAGTATTATATTCTTTCCAAAAGCCAAAATAAATTTCCAAAAGCCAAAACACCCATTATCAACATCTTGCTATTTTTAGCTTTTTCTTGGTGTTGTTTCCAAGGTCTTAATCCTAGCTTAGGGTCTCCGATAGTAGGAATATGGGGAATTAAAAACTACTTTTTCTATATCCCCTTAATGTGGATGTTACCCAATCTCTTTCGTACAGAAGAAGAACTCTTTACATTTATTAAAACTCAACTTGTCATTTTTATCCCAGTCGGTATTCTAGGAATTGTACAATTTGTCAGCCCTGCTTCCAGTCCTCTAAATCAATATGCACCAGGATTAGAGCAAGTAGGTGGAGTTGCGAGATTTGGAGTCAGTGGTGCAGTTAGAATTACAGGAGCTTTTTCTTTCGTTAATACCTATGTTGCTTATCTTCTAGTATGTTGTGGATTTATCATTCCCATCTTAGAAACGGAACAATCTCAAAAAGATCGGAATATTTCTATCTTGCAAGCGATTCTACTTATTGCCAACTCTTTCATGACGGGTTCTCGTACTATTATTCTTGCTGGTCTATTATTTATTATAGGATATTTTGGACTGAAAATTGTCACACAATTTGCAAAAACCATGCGTTTAATCCAATTGTTTTTACCTCCTATTATTTTGGCTTTCGTTTCAGCATCAATTGTTTTTGCTGATAAAATAAACACGATATTGGATAGAATACTATTTAGTAAAGATGTGGCTCTTCGTATTAAACTTCTGTTTACAGAACCGTTTCATAACATTGGAATTAAAGGTTGGGATGGATTTGGATCAGGAGCAACTCATCAAGCTACTGGTGTCCTACGCAGTGTTTTAGGATTACCTGGAGGTGAACCCATTCCTGTTGGATACGAATCGGAAATGGGTCGCATCTTGTTGGAGATTGGGCCCATAGGTTTTCTCTTATGGTATGGATTAAAACTAGCTATTCTGATTGCTCTGTTTCAACTCATCTGGAAACTTAAACGACCTTTTTTAAAAAATTTAGCCCTAGCAGCATTTCTAATTCATTTAATTTGGTTTCCCAATCAGCATGTTTTTCACATCACCTTCTCTGTATACTATGGTTTTTTGAGTGGGTTTCTTTACCTGCTTCCCCAGATAGAAGCATCAGAGCAGTTACAACAACAGCAACTTTTATATTTATATGACCAAGATGCATATATCCCTAGTTCACCCTACCGGGAATCCTAATTCCCGTCAAGCAGCACAAGCTCTAGTAGAAGCAGGTTTTCTCAAAGAAATAATTACCACTATTGCCTATAATCCAAATTCAGAACTCTCGAATTATTTTCATAAACTGCCAATCAATCTCAGAAAAATTGTTACAAAAGAACTGGGACGACGTACTTGGGTTCCCCCGGATTCTTCTATCAGTATCCGCAATCATCCCTGGAAAGAATTGATCCGCATTGCTTTAGTCAAAACGGGTATACCTCGATATTTTAGAATTAATAATCAAAGATTAACAGACTGGATTTATTGCTCACTCGATCTTCACGTTGCTGGAGATCACCTAGAGGGACTTAATGCAATCTATGCTTATGAAGATGGTGCTGCAAAGACCTTTGAAGTTGCTAAACAACAGGGGATTCTCTGTCTCTATGATTTACCCATTCTCTTCTATCGTATGAGTCGGAAAATTCAACTAGAGGAAGCACAACGTTTTCCTGAACTTGCCTCTGCATTACAAGCAGCAAAAGAACCGGCTTGGAAGTTAGAACGTAAAGAAAAAGAAGTACAACTTGCCGACCATATTTTTGTCGCATCTTCTGTTACACGACGTTCATTAGTTGATTTTGGTATAGACTCCTCAAAAATCAGCGTTATTCCTTACGGAGCGCCTTTAGAATATTTCTATCCCCAGCCTAAAACTCACTCAGGATTTCGTGCTTTATATGTTGGTCGTCTAGAACCTCGAAAAGGAATTCATTATCTATTACAAGCATGGAAATGCCTCAAACTTTCCTCAGCAGAACTATGGTTAGTGGGTATTAACGAGTTTCCAGAAGGCTGGCTCGATCGCTATAGCGATCTCTTTCGTTATATTCCATCCATTCCCCATACCCAATTACAGGAATATTACAATAGTGCAGATGTATTCGTTTTCCCATCTCTAGTGGATGGATTTGGCTTAGTTATACTAGAAGCGATGGCTTGTGGTATACCTGTAATTACAACACCCAATACAGCAGGCCCTGATATCATTACGGATGGTGTAGAAGGGTTTATTGTCCCCATTCGCGATACTGAAGCGATTCAAGACAAATTAGACTGGTGTTATCATCATCCTCTAGAATTATCTCAGATGGGAAAAGCAGCCAGAAAAAAAGCCGAACAACTCACCTGGTCTAAATATCGGCAAGAGCTACGAAAACAAATTAATAGTTTATTCAATAATTTACAATAATCTTATGAAGACCCAGTTTCCACCCTATACCAAAACCCTAACATCTTATCCGATTGCGATCCTGATTCCAGTTTTTAATGATTGGGAAGCATTAAGACTATTGATCCACTATATTGATCGCACTTTGGTGGATTTGTACCCAGATCATAAGAATATGGATATTGTTGTTGTTGATGATGCTTCTGTCTCAGGATTTCCAGATAATATGAATTCTGAAGCATTTGATTATATTAATAACATCTATCTTTTAGAGCTTCGTCGTAATATGGGACACCAAAGGGCGATTGCGATCGGTTTAGCCTACGTTGAAGAACACTTACCCTGTCAAGCTGTTTTAATTATGGATGGTGATGGAGAAGACGATCCAAAGGACATTGCAAGATTAATTGACAAATATGAAGCAGAAGAACATAAAAAAATTATATTTGCTCGTCGTAGCAAACGTTCCGAACAGCAGTCTTTTAAATTCTTTTATGGAGTCTATAAGCTATTATATAGAATGTTAACCGGTCAACGGATTCAATTTGGCAACTTCAGTATTATTCCTCGGAAAATATTGTCTCGACTTGTTGTTGTTTCTGAAATTTGGAATCATTACGCTTCTGGAGTCTTAAAATCTAGAATCCCGTATGCAGAAATATATACGACTCGAGGTCACCGTTTGGCAGGCAAACCTCAAATGAATATAGTTTCATTAGTTACCCATGGATTAAGTTCAATTTCAGTATATGCTGAAGTTGTTGGTACAAGACTATTAATTTCGACTTCAGCAATTACCTTGTCTAGCATGATGGCGATTGCTATAATTGTCTTCATGCGCTTAGGAACTAACCTTGCAATTCCTGGATGGGCTTCATCTATGGTAGGCATATTTTTTATTATTCTCATGCAGGCAGTAATGTTTTCTTTGATTTTGAGTATTTTGGTTTTGTCAAGTAGAAATAATTTTAACTTTGTCCCTAACCGTGATTATAAGTATTTTGTACTAAAGTTCTCCACTCTGATTTCAAAGAAGTAACTGAATTGGCTCGTTTTTTAAGTTATGGAAATAGAGGAATGAAAATATGACCCGGAAATATATATATAGCCCTTCTGCATATAGCCGAAAAACTAATAGGTTGATTTCTCACTTCTCTAACTACCCCATTTATTTTTTGGTCGGTGTCTTTAATACACTCTTTACAATTGGACTACGGCATATTCTTGGTTTAAGTCTCGATCGTCAAGGTGGATTTGCTTATATTGTGTCTATGCTACTGTCGTCTTGTATTGGAATTTTAGTGAGTTTTATAGCCCATAAAAAAATTACATTTCCCAATCGCAATCAGCTATCTGTAACCCAAGAACTAAAGCAGTTAGGATTATTTTTTATCAATCAATCAACAGGAATGATTTTAGCTATCCTGTTCTCGGTAATGTTAGTAAGCTTGATGACAGTGTTCCCATTCGATCTTGGCAACGCTAAAACCCTAGCTTTTGCTTTTTCCAGCTTCTTGGTCTCTTTCATAACGTACATCTTAAATAAGAAAATAGTATTCAAGTAATTCCAGAGGACATGAAATGGGAAAATTAGGATCAAAACTGGAAATCTATCATATCAAGTATTTGTAATAGCAAATGAAAACACAAATGACTCAAAACAGTAACCAAAACAAATTGGAAATTCTAGAAGCGATTGCAGTTATTGTGATACTTGCCATCATTCACTTATTCTTATGGTGGAAATATTTACCGATTGCTCACATTGATCTAAATTTTTATACTGAACCAGCTTTGATGCTTGCTAGACATGGCATTCTTTCTGGCCCAGGTTCTCAGCATCTAGATATTACCTATGCAAAGGGTATTTATTTCTATCCACCTGGTTACGCTCTAATAGTAGCTGGTTGGATCAAACTCTTTGGATTTAGTATCCGCTCTCTGCTTGCCTATACAAATCTCATTCATATGCTATATTTATGTGCGCTATGGATACTGATGCGAAAACGATTTAATTGCACAAAACTAGCTACTTCATTAGTCTTGATTTCTGCTTTTCCGATGTTTAATCACGGACGGCCTGATGTAACTGCACTATTTATAAGTACATTGGCTTGGATAATAGTTCCTCACCAGTTTAAGCTCCCTAGAATGATTTACAGCGCCATTCTGATGGGATTGGCCATTTTGGTCTCGCTACCTTTTGGCATTAGTTCTGCTGCAACAGTCATTACTTTTTATCTTGTTTCTCCCCACTTGCGTTTATCTCAAAGATTTAAGGGAGTAATAATTTTGATTAGTATCATGACATTAACAATTCTAAGTATCTGGGGTTTTGTCTTTACCTGGCAAAATGCTTGGATATTTGGTCCGGAACAGTTTATGGTTAATTTGGCAAATCGAGGCCAAAATCTAAATCAAATTGTTTTGCCTCCTCTACTATACAGTTTGGCGTTCATTATAGTGCCTTTAGGGTTTATGATACTTATTCCTCTAGGATTTACGTTATATTGGTATCGTTGTTCATTAAGTAGCCCTTTGGTGCAAGTTTCACTGTCTTATCTAACTGGATTTACAACCTGGTTTTTTCTAAGTAAAGGACCTCTGATGATGATGTATCATTTTAGTTTTATTGCCCGTCCTGTTTTTCAGGGTGTATTAGCATCATTTCGTAAGCCAATCCGCTTTATAGCAATAGGGCTTCTAGTTGCATTCACTATGATTAACTTTTACTATGAAAAAGATGAATTTCTTTTACTAGCCAGCGATTCCTCAGAAGCCTATTCAATGTTAGAATCTATCTTAGTAGATATACAGCCTGATAAAATCGCAGCAATTGATAGCCATCTTTTTCCGATTTTATATAGAGAAGGAAAGACCATCAATTACGAAATTTTTCATACAAATTCATGGAAAAGTTACTATGACGCGACATCGCCTAAAACTCTCGATTTACTTTTCAAGAATGAAGCTATGCCACTGAAACCGTTGATCCCTGACATCATAGTTGTTTCTGAAATCACTTTATATTTCGGCGATACTAGCAGCCTTTCTGGTTTTAGGAACGTAACTGATGAGGAGGTGGTAATACCGGAGCTGAGTTTATTAGGACACACTATTAAGTTTCCTCAAAATCCTCTTCGGGCTTACATTTTTGAGAGAATTGTAGAAGAAGAGTAAAAATTATGGACACCTCTATTTATTCAAATTCTGAAGCCAATTAGAATGTATCTTTGCCGTTTCTTTTTTGAGGTACATTTGTATTATTATATCTCCAACTCCTCATCAATCCCATGAATCACATGAAAATAATCAAAAAGCATTCTTATACTATTGCAATTATCCTAATTACTTCTTTCTGGCTATTTTATTATTATTTGGGCTATCCTCTCCCCCATATTGACGATCTATTTTTTATAGGAGCAGCCATTAATGTTGCGAAAAATGGCGAGTTTTTTAATCCATACATTATTGAGTGGGCAGAGCCTGTAGTCGATAGATTTTATGTTCAACCTCCATTTCATTCCATCACTTTGGCAGGGTGGCTGAAAATTTTTGGAATAAGTACTCAAAGCTTGCTTTTATTTCAATGTTTTTGCTATTTTATATTTTCAATATTCACAGCATTGATTTTAAAAAATTATGGTTTTCATCCAATTACAGCTATTTGTACAACGATATGTTTTGCCACTTGGATGAGCATAGCTGGATTGCGTCAAGATGCTCTTTCCATGGCATACTTAGCAATAGGTTTGTGGCTACTAACTAAAGACATTAAATGTAGGTACTTTTTTGGATTTTCTTTTTTGGGCTTCTCTATATTATCTTCAATAGTTAGTATGGTCTATGCTCTTCCTTTTTCAATAGCTATAGTTACATACAATAGTTGGCGAAAGAAAAACACAATAAAATCTAAATATAGTAAATATATCATCCAAAGAATATACATATTGTTAACCTCAATGGTTTTTGTTTTTATTTTATTTTTGACTTCCATAAACTTTGAATTCTATCGCTTTATATCAGACATAGCCTGGCACGCTTCTTGGAGAAGAAACTCAATAGAACTAAGTCATCTAATAAATGTATTGACTTATGGCTATCGTGAAATTACTGATGCTCCACTATATATATTTTATATTTTTTTAGTTTGTACCATTGTAGTCAAGAGGAACTACTGGCAACCAAAGGCAGTATTAATTACATTGACAATCACAATTGCTTTAATTTTAAATTTGGTTTTGTATGACAGAACTTTATTTGAAAATTTCACTTTCTTTTGCTGGTTAGGGGTTATATTAATTATATCTGCCATTCCAGCCAGTCATAGAACTCGTATTACCTTTACTATTGTAGCAATCATAATTTTTACCCTTAACCAAAGTTGGAATATTATAAACATCATAGGCAAACAAACTCCCAAAACTGAAGATAGCTACGGACAAATTAGACAGTTTGTCCAAGAAAATCCCCATAGAAAATATTTAATTGATGAATGGGGGGCAAGATTGATCTTCGACTATAATTTACCACCCAATACTATAGATTGGAACTTTTCAAGATATTATACAGGAATTGCTAATCCTCAATCAATTACAGAAAAATATTCTGATGAAGTGTGGATAATCTCCAAGGCAAAAGGATATTCACTTGAAGGCTTACCAGACTATCCTAGAGTAGAGCTATTTGGTTACACTTTTGACAGTATTCCTAGTCAACCAGATGATGTTATTATAATTGACTAGAAGCTTGAATATGAATCTATAATGTCTTGTTGTTAAATTATAAAGTTAAACCGTGTTGATTATGTTAAAAAAACTAATACAAAAGCGTATATTTAAATTCCTCTTAGGTGGTGGTGTAGCAGCATCTGTCAATTTGCTGTTAATATTTATCCTGATTGAACGACTGGGATTTAATACTCCTTTCCTTCGCAATCTGGCAAACACACTATCAATTGAGTTTTCTTTATTACTTAGTTTCTTCATCTATCGCATCTGGGTTTGGCCTGGGGGAAGTTGGAAGATCCGAGAAGTTTTATTTAAGCAAATTCCCCTGTATCATTTATCGGCAGGATTAGCTGTCATTACTAGAATATTTTTTCTATTCCCACTTTTAGACTGGTTAGGAGTTACTTATCAAATAAATACGCTAATTGGCGTGTTATTAAGTGCTGCTATCAACTATGTAATTACTGATAAGTTTGTATTTCAATTTAAAACTCAATCGCCAGATTATCTCAATAATTCAAAACAGTTAGACCTCGGGTATCCAGAAGGATTAGAACCTGCGTTGGCACTAGAAAGGCAAAAAACTCAGAAAATAGTTTCATCTTCATCACATTTAACGAAAACAGGTGTTTTTGTCGATTTACTGTCAATTGTTATACCCGCTTACAATGAAGAAGGGAGTATTGGAGAGACTCTTCAATCTATAAGTGAGCGTCTAGAGACTAAAAACATTAATTATGAAATATTAGTTGTTAATGATAATAGTCGCGATCGCACAGAAGAAATATTAAAGCATATCAGTAGGCAAAATCATAAAATTCGTTATATGAATAACTATTACCCTAATGGGTTTGGTTTTGCAGTGCGTTGTGGTCTAGAAAATTTTCAAGGTGATGCTGTAGTAATTGTTATGGGAGATAGCTCAGATAACCCAGAAGATATTATAAGCTATTATTATAAACTTCAGGAAGGTTATGAATGCGTATTTGGATCTCGTTTTATGAAAGGCAGTCAAATTATTGATTATCCAACTCATAAGTTGATTGTTAATCGGATGGCAAACTTTTTTGTGAAAATGTTATTTTCACTAGATTATAATGATACTACCAATGCTTTTAAAGCCTATCGTAGAGAAGTTATTGAAGGGATTTTTCCTTTATTATCTCATCACTTTAACTTGACCGTAGAGATGCCTTTAAAAGCGATTGCTAGAGGATATACTTACACAACAATTCCAATTACTTGGAGAAATAGAAAAACGGGAGTTTCTAAGTTAAAGATTAAGGAAATGGGCAGTCGCTACTTGTTTATTGTACTTTATGTGTTTCTTGAAAAACAACTATCTAGAGGAGATTATATACGTAAAAAAAATTCTAAAATTTTACATTAGGATCTTTGACTTTTGTTGTATTACGCTTGATTTTTCTAAATGTTTTTGAAAATAGTATTTTTCTCAATTAAAGTAACGATGAGGTTTAAATGTACATGACATATCAAATATTGATATTAGGTGGAGCTGGCTTTATCGGAAGTTCTCTATCTATTGGATTAAAAAAAAATTATCCAAGTTGGAAAGTTATTTGTTTGGATAACTTGCGTCGTCGTGGTTCTGAATTAAATCTTCCTAGATTAAGATCTATGGATATTCAGTTTATTCATGGTGATATTCGTTCTGAATCTGATTTAGATCCCAAAGTACTCAAGGTAGATACGATAATTGATTGTTCTGCTGAACCATCTGTCTTGGCAGGATTTTCGTCTCCTCAATATGTACTTCAAACAAACTTAGTAGGGACAATTAATATTTTAGAGTTAGCGAGAAAAACTGATTCTCGTTTATTATTTTTATCTACCAGTCGTGTTTACCCAATTCCTACTTTAAAATCCATTAAGCTACAAGAGCTACCAACTCGTTTTAGTATTCCCCCTAATCAAAATATACCTGGAATTTCCCCGAAGGGAATTTCAGAAGAATGTTCTCTAGTTGGTTACCGTTCCCTTTATGGGAGTACCAAGCTCAGTTCTGAATTGTTGATTGAAGAATATAGACAAGCTTATGGTATTCAAGCCATTATCAACAGGTGTGGAGTCATTACAGGGCCTTGGCAAATGGGAAAAGTAGATCAAGGCGTTTTTGTGCTTTGGGTTGCGGCTCATTACTTTGGAAAAACACTAAACTATATTGGCTATGGGGGTACAGGTAAACAAGTTAGAGATCTATTGCATATAGATGATTTACTCCGCCTAATTGATATTCAGCTACAACAGTTTGGAGAACTCGATGGTGGAGTTTTCAATGTGGGTGGTGGAATGAGAAATACTTTATCCTTAGTTGAAACAACTAGAATCTGTGAAATGATTACAGGAAAATCTATACCAATTAATCCTGTTATGCAAGAACGACAAGGTGATATTCCTGCGTTTATTACAAATTGTACTAAAGTTACCCAAAGAACTCTATGGGAACCTAAAATCAGTTCAGAAGAAGCTTTGCAAGATATTTATCAGTGGATTTCTCAACATAATGTTATGCTTGAGCCTTTCTTATCTTGAGTTGGATCATTGGCACAAATATAAAGGCTCAAAAATAACATTTAATTGGGTAAAAAGAGTCCGTTCGTCCATATGGGAAATTGAAAGTCACGACTTTTCAGAGGGTTAAAAAGCTTGCCTTGGCGATCGAATAGATAGCAAGAATATCCAAACTGGGATAAATAATTTCTAATAGATTGATGGTTTTCAGTGCCCATTTCTACATAAATTGATCGTATTTTTTGCTTTTCTAAGAGTTTAGTAGCTCCTTTAAGAGCAGGAATTTCATAGCCTTCTACATCCAACTTCCACAAGTCAACATATTCAATTTGACGTTCGGCTAATTTATCTTGCAAGCATACGATATCAATGGGACTACCTTCAGTTTCTGAGACTTGAGACCAATAACCATGAACGCCGTCAACTTCTGGAGTCTTAAGATATAATTGAGTAGTGGTAGAGCCTAGACCTTGTCGGATTAATTCAACGGGAAGTCTGGGATTAACTTCTAAACATTCTTTTAGCCAGTCTCCTTGTTCTTCTCCTGGTTCAAACGCCAATAGTTTCCCTTTTGGTATATATTGAGCAATATACAAGAGAATTTGACCAATGTTTGCACCTGAATCTACAATAATGCCGTTAGGAGGAAGAAATTGGCGGGCCCAGTTTAGAAAGGATGGCCCCTCATATTTTCCGTAAGCAATCCATCGATGTACTGGGTTAGTTAAATCGAGTTTCCAAGGAATACCAGCAGCGGTTTGTACCCAACAAATACCATGTTGAGTTAATTGATGCCCGAAAAGCTGTTCGCACAGTCCTAGTTTATAGGGAAAATCGAAGGGTTGTAACCAAGTTAAAGGAAAGGGTAGGGAGATTAATTGCATGTAGTTAATTTAAGGATACTTTTTCAAAAATAGTTGATGGTCTTGAAAATTAGTGTTACTTGAGTAAATCATTGATATCTAAGTCTAACACAACTAAGGGTTGTGATTTGTGGTTTCCCAATATGTTTGGGTTTAAGGGAGGCATTCAAGTTTATTCTGCCTTTTTACTACAAGTTTTACAGAATTTGTATCCCGATCGCCACTATCAGGTATACGTTAAACATGATACTCAATCTTCCCCCGATCTAGGTCATTGGTATCAAACGGATTTCCATGTTACAGGTAAGATTCCCCTCTCCTGGCGAACCCCTGCTTTTGCCACTCAGATTTGACTCTCTGGACTCTGGCATTCTCCAGAGTGGGTGATGACAACTCATTTGAATTTTACACCTGTCGCATACTGGCTGAAGCGGTTGAAAGGCATTCCCTACTGGACGATCGCTCATGGAGTCGAAGCCTGGAACATTGATCGCCCCAGAATTGAAAACGCGATCCAATCTCTCGATTTGAGCGCTCACGTTACCCTAACCGGCTTTATTCCTGACGAAGAACTCTGCGACCACTATAATCTATGTGATGTCTTCGCAATGCCCAGTAAAGGAGACGGAATGTCATCCCCTATGGCGCTCCCCTAGATTATTTTCATCCCCAACCCAAGAAAGATAGTTGCTTCCGCGCTCTCTATGTCGGGCGTGTAGAACCTAGAAAAGGAATTCATTATCTTTTAAAAGCTTGGAAAAACTTAAATTTATCCGATGCAGAATTATGCTTAATCGGTATCAATGAATTTCCCTCTGGCTGGCTGGATCAATATCAAGACCTGTTTCGATATATTCCTCCCGTTCCCCACTATTCTCTGAATCAATATTACAGTTCTGCTAGTGTTTTTGTCTTTCCCTCGTTAGTTGAGGGATTTGGCTTAGTCCTACTCGAAGCTATGGCCTGTGGTATTCCTGTGATTACCACACCTAATACGGCGGGCCCTGATATCATTATGGATGGAGTGGAAGGATTCATTGTCCCCATTCGGGATACTGAAGCTCTTCAAGAGAAACTGGACTGGTGTTACGACCATCCTCTAGAATTATCGCAGATGGGAAAAGCAGCGAGAAAAAAAGCGGAACAACTCACTTGGTCTCAATATCGGAAAGAGCTACAAAAACACATTTATAGTTTATTCAATACTCTCAAATAATCTGTCGTAATAATTCTTTTATATGGTAGACTTGACCACGATAGAGTTTCAAGTTGCTCCTCCTGTTGCTAAACCGCTTAAGCCGGAGTAGCCTACAACAATCTATTATTCAAGTATAAATCGTGACCAAGAAGATGCGAGTTTTCTGATCTCGACTGAGCTTGATCGTTACGATATCTGAAACCATACCCATTCTCGACAGTTAATCATGTCTGTGTTCGTAAGTGTTTTTCAGTCTCAGTGGCAGCTAATTTGTCCACCGTGAAACGTGGTAAGTCTCTTCAATGAATGCTCAAACTTAGACGGTTTCAGGGCGATCGCGACGATTCATTCAGCATCATACTTTGATTAAGGAAAACAGTTCATGAAAATTACCAATACCATCCACTTCCGAAACCTCAAAGGAGATATTTTCGGGGGACTCACTGCCGCCGTAGTCGCCTTACCCATGGCTCTGGCTTTCGGAATTGCCTCCGGTGCTGGGGCTTCTGCCGGATTATGGGGGGCGATACTGATTGGATTTTTCGCCTCTTTATTTGGTGGCACTCCTAGCCTGATCTCCGAACCTACCGGCCCGATGACCGTCATTATCACGGCAGTTATCGCTGAATTAATGGCCAACAATCCAGATAGTCCAGAAACTGGTTTAGCCATGGCCTTTACTGTGGTGATGATGGCGGGAGTCTTTCAAATTCTCTTCGGTGTCCTGAGATTAGGGAAGTATATTACAATGCTTCCTTATAACGTCATTTCGGGATTTATGACCGGAATTGGCGTGATTCTAATTTTTATGCAAATTTCCCCTTTTATCGGTCAAGAAACTCCTGCGGGTGGAGTGATTGGCGTAATTAAGGCATTTCCTGATTTAATTACTAATATCAGTCCCTGGGAAACCTTCTTAGGGTGGATGACTCTAGGGATTTTGTTCTTTTATCCCACACAACTGAAAAAACTCATGCCGCCTCAACTGGTGGCTTTGGTGATTGGCACGGCCATTTCTTTGCTTTTCTTTCGAGATATAGAAATCCGCACGATCGCCACTATTGGAGAAATTACCCCCGGTTTGCCCCAACTGCACATGCCCACCTTTACCCCAGGCACATTGCGGTTAATGTTTGTCAATGCCATGGTTTTAGGCATGGTGGGTTCCATTGATTGCCTCTTAACTTGTTTAGTGTCTGACAGTTTGACCCGGACGGAACATAAATCCAATAAGGAGTTAATCGGTCAAGGGATCGCCAATTTAATTACCGGTTTATCCGGCGGAATTGCCGGTTCTGGGGCAACCACAGCCACTGTGGTCAGCATTCAAGCGGGTGGACGCACGGCTTTAGCGGGAATTAGCCGCGCCTTAGCCTTACTGATTGTTGTCTTATGGGCAGCTCCTTTAACTTCAGGAATTCCCTTGGCTGTGTTAGCCGGAATTGTCTTAAAAGTGGGGATTGATATTATTGATTGGGGCTTCTTGAAACGGGTTCACAAAATTTCTTGGAAGGCGGCCGGAATTGTTTATAGTGTGGTTCTGCTGACGGTATTTGTGGATTTAATGGTGGCGGTAGCGGTGGGAGTTTTTATCGCCAATATTTTAACCATTGAACGTCTGGATGAACTGCAATCTCAGTCAGTGAAAGCGATTACGGATGCCGACGATCAAATCGTAATGACTGAGGAGGAAAAAGTCATTTTAGATAAGGCCAATGGTCGGGTTTTGCTGTTCCATTTGAGCGGGCCGATGATTTTTGGGGTAGCGAAAGCAATTTCTAGAGAACATGGTGCGATTGGTAATTATGATGTGTTGATTGTGGATTTGAGTGAAGTGCCTATTCTGGGTGTGACTTCTTCGTTGGCGATTGAAAATGCGATTCAAGAGGCGATCGATGATGGACGCGATGTGATCGTGGTTGGGGCAACCGGAAAGGTGAAACGTCGGCTAGAAAAGCTCGGCATTGCTGGTTTAATTCCTGGCCATCACTGGATGGGCGATCGCCTAACCGCACTGAAGGAAGGGTTACAAATGGTGCAGCAAAAACAAGGCTCTCAGATTGGCTGAATCCTAGGGGTTGGCAATGAACAATGAACAATGAACAATGAACAACTGATCTGGGTTGGTATCCTAGGGGTTGGCCTGTGTTAGGGCAAGAATTGAAAGAACAAGCTTGATCGCCTTAAAATAGCTGAATAGAACCCAATCGGAGCGATCGCCATGGGACAGATACTGACCTTAGAAGATCCGGACACTCTACCACTGGAGTTACCCAAAAGCCTGAAACTCTATGTCACTCAAGAACAATTTGCCGCCCTAGCAGTAAGTAATAAAGTCTTACAACTTGAAAGAACTGCACAAGGAGAGTTGATTGTGAATCCACCCACAGGTTGGGAAACTGGAAAAACCAATTTTAGCATCATCGGACAATTGCATCGCTGGTATGAAGAGAATCAACAGGGGGAAGGATTTGATTGTTCGACGGGATTTATTTTACCCAATGGTGCAATTCTCTCTCCCGATGCAGCTTGGATCAGTCAAGAGCGTTGGGATAGACTGACGGAGGAACAAAGGGGAACATTCCCCCAGATTTGCCCGGATTTTGTGGTGGAATTGCGTTCAAAGTCGGATACACTCAAGTCCCTACAAGAGAAAATGCAAGAGTATATAGACAATGGGGCAAGATTAGGTTGGTTAATCGATCCTAAAAATCGGACAGTGGAAGTTTATCGAGTGGGTTTAGAGGTAGAAGTATTGTCCAACCCGGCTGAGTTATCCGGTGAAGAAGTGTTGCCAGGTTTTGTGTTAGATTTGGGCCGTGTTTGGGGGTGATACACAGAGGCTTTGAGTATACAAAATGTTAGCAAGACTATACAATAGTATACAGCGCTTTTCGATGTTATGAGGTACAGTTATCGAAATTTTAAGGGTTGAGTGCCTTCCCATGAAAAGCCTGAAAAATGGGGATTACAGCGCTTCGCGCTGTATTGAGGTACAATCTAAGGTGAAGAGATTTGATGGGTATTAAGAGGTAATGAAAGCATATTCAGTAGATTTACGAGAAAAAATAGTCAAAGCTCATTTAATCGAAAAGAACTCCATTAGACAAGTAGCAGGGA
>NZ_JAQPOK010000087.1 GCF_030068445.1 Roseofilum halophilum BLCC-M91
CCCTTGGATACGGTCGTTTCCACTATCTCCAGCGATCGCATCGTTGTCTGTACCGCCTAGGATGGTGTCGTTATTTGCACCACCAGAGAGGATGTCATCTCCTTCGTTGCCTAAGATCAGGTCATTGCCTTCGTTGCCGGAGATGCGGTCATTACCGATATCGCCTTTGATGTTATCATCACCCTGGTTTCCTTCAATAGAGTCGTCACCAGCATCACCAAAGAGGAGATCGTTGTCTTCATTTCCGGTAATGGTGTCGTTGTCGTCTCCACCAGAGATAATGTCATCCCCTGTGTTGCCTTGGATGGAGTCATCACCGCGCTCTCCCAAGAGGCGATCGCCGTCTGCACCGCCTAAAATAGTATCGTTCCCTACATTGCCGTTAATCTGGTCTTGGCCTTCGTTACCTTCGATGAAGTCATCACCCTCATCTCCAGTAATGCTATCATCTCCTGCATCTCCGGTTAGGCGATCGCCGTCTGCACCCCCAAACAGGAGATCATCCCCATTTCCACCAGAGAGCGTGTCTTCACCTGCATCACCCAATAATAAGTCATTATCTTCTCCACCTAGGAGAGAGTCATTACCCTTGCCACCCTCAACAAAATCTTCACCCGCTCCACCATTGATAGTGTCGTTACCCTCGTCTCCCCTGAGATTATCACTACCCTCTCCACCATCGATGCGATCGTCTCCAGCACCACCTTCAACAATATCACCGCCAGATCCAGCATCAACACTGTCATTACCAATGCCAGCATAAACTAAGTCATCACCATCGCCAGCACGAATCGTATCATCACCAGCCCTACTTTCAATGACATCTGCCCCTGAACCGGTTTCAATTGAGTCATTTCCTAGACCACCTTGCACTCCATCGCTTCCATTGCCAGTAGTAACTTTTAAGGGAATTAAGATTTCGGCTGACTCAATCACTATATCATCATCAATCTTGAGAACCTCAACCTCAGTAAATTGATTGAGATTGTACTCTTTAGTTAGACCAGAAGAACCAACTCTGACCAAATTTTCTTCGAGTTTGAAGTACCGATACTCCCCTTGTTGAGGATTAATGGTTAATGTACTACCTAAAGGATAGATAATCTCGGATAAGTCAGGGGCTGAATTACCACCAGACTCAAAACTAAAAATCGTTACTTTAGGACTCTCCCAGCTCCATTCTTTGCTAAAACCAAAGGCACTTGCTTCAGCATTAGCCCGCAAACTCGCGGTGATTTCACCAAATAATTTAAGGGGCCAAATTTCAGAGTAACGAACTTTTTCATCTCCATCTCGATCGTCTACATCAACTGCTATTTTGCCATCAATACCGCCACCAGCTTTTATCTCAACTCCAGCAATCTCAAAACCAGCAACCTCAACTTCTACGTCTACTCCACCCGTGGCTTCAACACCTAAATTTGCCTGGAATATTGGTATATCATTAGCATCATCAATATAAAATCCTTCTAGAAGACTTTTGCTAACGTCGGGAGCATTCTCCAATGAATCATATTCTGAAAAAAGTTTTTTGATGCCATAACTATCAAATCCTAAAGAGATTTGTCCATCAAAACTTGCCGTCCCTTTCAAAAAAACTGATAGCGGCCAAACTATAGGAATTTCCTTAGTAATTTCAAATCCACCACTCAGGGTAGGAGATGTGTATTTTACAAAATCAATATCTTTACCCTGTTCTCCCAGAAAAAGGTTAAATAAGGTAGTGGGATTATCTAGTACAGGAATTTCAAAGCCAATGTCATCTAGGGAGGAAAAAAATGTAGATACTTTATTCTGGGATGATATCTGGTCTTGGAATCCTCTAACTTCGACTCCTGGATTAATCGCTTGAGTGTCAATCGTAAATTCACGATTATCTGAAATAAAATCTTGAAGTTCATACGATCCAATATCGATCGTTAGATTTTCGATTTCCGATCCCGACGGTACTTTATCTATCAGATTGACAAGAGTCGTTACATTATCAATAAAATCCGGATCTAAATCCCCTTTTAAGAAGGGCAAATCAGCTTGTAGAAGATCCATCAAGTTCACTTTTTGATCGCCATTAACATCCAAAACACCACCAAGATTGTTTGATAATGTAGTGAGCAGTGAAACTTCTTTTTGTAGTGCATCTATTACGGGCTTGATGGGATCGAGCAACTGATTCACGGGTTGTAGAACCGGATTGATGAAATCCGACAAAAATTTACCCGCATCTAGCTGGGTATTTTCAAAGGCAACCTTGTCCGGTTTTGCGTCTCCTAAATCCCAGTCTACGACAAAATTACTCTCGATAGAGGGCAGTTGCATACCAGAACCAAACACCTGGGTTTTCAAACCTAGGTTGACATCTAATCCACCATCTAACTTGGCTGAGGTGTCATTATTAGAGAGTTCTAGTTTTCCATCCCCATTTTTATCTAAGTCAATATCCAGATCGGCATTAAATTGAGTGCCATTATTTGTAGCATCAAAGGATAAAAAACCAATATCAGCCCCCAAACTCAGTTCATCATTGAGCTTAATTTCACCACCCAGTTGAAGATCGTCTATGCCATCAAATTTGAGCTGGACTTCTCTATCGTTAAACAGTTCAACACCAAAGTCTAGATTGAGATCTAAACTGCCCTGAACTGCATCTTCACCGCCATCAATTTTTATTCCCAATCCTGGAAGTATTGAATCAAAAGACAAAGGAGATGCAATATCAATGTTTTGATCGAGATTAATCTTGAAACTTACAGAGTCAGTTTTTTCGTCGAGAAGGGTTACGTTGCCCAGTCCCGCCAAATCGCTGTTAATTTTTGCGATGAAATCATTTACATTATTCACCGTTGATGACACTTGATTCAAGGCATTATTGAAAGGATTGATGAAATCATTATTGATACTTTCGGTTAACTTATCGATTTGAATCAGGGGAATGTCTGCCGATAAACTTGACAATGCATCTGGGTTTAATACGCTGCTTAATTGATTAGAAAATTCTTTTAGAGAGGTCGTGACTTCATCAAAGTTAGCGCCTGTATAAGTTGCCATATTTTTACTAAAAAATTATGTTTTATAAAGATTTTATTACCATACCTCCAAATAAAAAACAAATAAACCGTAACAATACTGATTTTTTATCAATAAATCCAGAAGTGTTATCATTAAGAAGCACTCTATATTTAAAGGCTTTTTAAACCCTTCATAAAACTCCCGGTTTTTCTGCATAAATGTGCCGAATAAAAATCTTTAAAATACACTCAGTAGGAAAATAGCGACTGTAGTGTATTCCAGAAGTGTTGATTCTCCCTATTTAGATTAGATTTTTTCCCACTCCATTCCAGAATATGAGGGTACAGATAAGATTGTCAGTTGTTGTGGTATAATTTTTGAGAATGAAAACCCCCTGCTTTTTTAGCAGGGTTGAGGCGATCGAGATGTAGGGCATAGAGAAAGAAAACTGCTGTATATTGTCTCAATTCCTAATTTTTGATTCTAATCGATGCTCACTTCCAGGAAAAACTTGAATCCGATCGGGCCCTGCGTTGGTGGTTTCGACACAAACAAACTTAAGATAGTCATCATCGCTTAAATCTGGAAATTTTGCAGCTTTCTCAGACCAAGGATTCCAAACCACGGCGCTGCTACTCCCTTTAGAAAGTACCTGAATCTGGCGTTTCCAGGTGGAATCATCAATGATCAATTGAGGAGGAACGTTGGTGTAAATGCGATCGACTTCTGAGGTTATCTCTACTCCTCCAGCTTGAAATTTTTGCGCTCCACTGTCTACTTTATCAATGTATTCTGTTCTATCTAAACCTAAAATTCTCACCCCATCAATACTACCCACCTGAAAATAGGTATGTAAGGCTTGGGTAATTGTGAAGGGTTCATTGCCTCGGTTGCGCGTAATTAAACCTACTGTTAGCGTATCACCGACGATAATATCAAGGACTAATTCCCAAGCATGGGGCCAAAGTTTGCGGGTCTCTGGGGTGTCGGTTAATCTGAGTTGGATCTGGGTTTCCCCTTTTGGAGTGGTTGCGGTGGATAAGACTGACCAAAACCGATTTCGTACAAATCCATGACTGGGAAGATCGGAGTGTTCGGGATGGGGGCCAAACCAGGGCCAGCAGACGGGAATGCCACCGCGAATGGCTTTTCCAGATTGGATGATGGTGTTTTCGCTCAGAAATAGGAGATCTTCGGATTCGGTGACGGGTTGAAAGGAGAGGATATGACCCCCATAAAGGGAAATGGCGGCTTTCGCGAAGTTATTCTCAATTTGGATAATGGGAAAGTCGGCGACTTTTTCAGGAAGCGATACAATCTGCTCCGGTCTGAACTCGGTTGTACCATCAATAAACTTGAGTTGGCTCTCAATGGCATGGCGATCGTTGAGTTGATGAATCATATTAGCCGGCCCTGCTGTTAAACTCGGTTAGGACTTCAATAATACCATTTCTACTTTATTTGAGAAATTTTATTATCAATGTAGAACTCTAAAACCGAATAGCTTAGGATTGTTTTTAGCCAAACGTTTAGAAATTACCTATAACAATTAACAATTAACAATTTTCATGTCGGCTATCGCCGACATAATGGGGATCGGTTGAGAACTGTTGGCTCTAGCGACGCTTTCATGTCCGCTTGCGGAAATACAGGCCTGACAATGTTAACCCACCCAAAATAAACTGGAAAAGATGCAAGCCGCTAGAATTCCCGTAGCATCCGCAAGAAGTCCGGCTACTAGAGCATGGCGAATGCGGGTAATGCCAACTGCCCCAAAATATACGGCCAGAACATAAAACGTGGTGTCCGTACTTCCCATCATGGTAGACGCAACAAAGGCGCTATAGGAATCCGGCGATCGCTCAATGATCTCGCTCATGATGCCAAAAGACCCACCACCCGAAAGGGGGCGCAGGAGTGCCATCGGTAAGACTTGCGCAGGCATTCCGATTAAATTCGTTATGGGACTGAGTACATTCGTGACGATTTCCATCGCCCCAGAAGCGCGAAACATCCCGATCGCCACTAGAATGGCAACTAAAAAGGGAATAATCCGAATCGCAATCTCAAAACCTTGCTTGGCTCCTTCAGTGACGGCTTCATAAACTTTTACGCCTCGCCCGACTCCGTAGGTAATAATCAGGAATATCAAGATCGGCATTAGCCAATGGGACAGGAAATCTGGGTTAAAGAAATCCCCTAGATTTTCGCTGCGAATTACACCATAGACGAGAGTGCCACCAAACGCGATCGCAAATAACCCAGCAATCATTTGAGAAACCCTACTGGTGGGATAGAGAAGGTGAGAATAATCGGATTCTTCCACTTGATTATCGCTGCTGTCGATCTCCAAGTCCTCTGGGGATGGCTCGTTGACAGACTCAACCTCCTGCAAGCTAGACTCTCTTCTCCCCAACCCAGAGGCAACCGAAACTCCAACAACCGTAGAACAAAGGGTTGCCAATAAGGTAGGCAGGAAAATAGCCGCCGGATTATTACTATTCGCTGCTGCTCTGACACCGATGACTCCCAAGGGAAACAACACAACGCTGGAGGTATTAATTGCCAGAAACAAGCACATGGCGTTGGTGGCAGTCCCCTTGAGGGGATTGAGCTTATCGAGTTCAACCATAGCCTTAATGCCAAAGGGAGTCGCCGCATTTCCCAATCCCAGCATATTCGCAGAAATATTGAGGATCATTGCCCCCATTGCTGGATGGGTAGGGGGTACATCAGGAAACAGCTTAACCATCAAGGGTTTCAGGAGATTCGCCAGAGTGTACATGAGTCCTCCAGCTTCCAGGACTCGCACTAAACCAAGCCAAAGTGCCATCACGCCAATTAAATCGATCGCCAGATTAACGGCGGTTTTGGCGGATTCAAAACTGGCTTGAGTCACCTGTTCCATTGTGCCGGTATAACCGGCAAAGAGAATGGCGACAGCAATGAAACCGACAAAGACAATATTAATGGCGCTGGGTTTTCCCGATGGGCGATCGGTTTGAGACATTTTCAGGAGATTAGATGATATAAACAGGACTGATGCATCAATCGATTAAAAATACTACAAAAAACCCGGTTGTTAGAGCAACCGGGGGATGAAGACTAAAAGCGATTCAATGCAGGAGAGAGGAGATTAGTAATCGAAGTCACCACCCATACCTGCACCCGCAGGAGCATTGTCCTTGGGTTCGGGCTTGTCAACTACAATACATTCGGTGGTCAATACCATACCGGCGATCGAGGCGGCGTTTTGCAGAGCCGAGCGAGTGACCTTCGCAGGGTCAACAATACCGGCTTCAAACATATCGGCAAAGGTGTTATCCGCAGCATTGTAGCCTACGTTGAAGTCTTTCTCTTTGACCCGTTCAGCGATGACTGCACCGTTTTGACCGGCATTTTCAGCAATCCGCATCAGGGGAGCAACTAGAGCATTGCCGACGATTAACGCGCCGGTAAGTTCTTCGTTCACCAAGTTAGCATTTGCCCATTCTGCCAAGGTAGGAGCCAGATGAGCCAGGGTTGTCCCCCCACCCGGAACGATACCTTCTTCAACGGCAGCTTTGGTGGCGTTGATGGCATCTTCGAGGCGGAGTTTGCGGTCTTTCATTTCGGTTTCGGTTGCTGCACCCACTTTGATGACTGCCACACCACCGGCGAGTTTGGCTAACCGCTCTTGCAGTTTTTCCTTGTCGTAGGAGGAGTCAGTTTCATCCATTTGACGGCGGATTTGTTCGCAACGGGCTTTAACTTCTTTTTCGTTGCCTTCAGCAACAATGGTGGTGTTGTCTTTGGTGAGAGTAATGCGACGTGCTTGACCGAGTTGCTCTAGTTTTGCTGTATCAATTTTTAGACCGGCATCTTCAGTGATCACTTGACCGCCAGTGAGAACAGCGATATCTTCGAGCATGGCTTTACGGCGATCGCCAAAACCAGGTGCTTTAACCGCAGCTACATTCAGCACACCGCGCAGACGGTTCACGACCAGGGTTGCCAGAGCTTCTTTCTCGATGTCTTCAGCAATGATTAACAGGGGTTTGCCAGAGCGAGCCACTTGCTCTAGAACCGGTACAAGGTCTTGCACCAGGGTGATTTTCCTATCGGTAATCAGGATATAAGGCTCATCGAGAACCGCTTCCATCCGCTCTGTATCGGTGGCGAAGTAGGGGGAGATATAGCCTTTATCAAAGCGCATCCCTTCGGTAATTTCCAGTTCGGTGGTCATGGATTTTCCTTCTTCCAAGGAAATGACCCCTTCTTTACCGACTTTATCCATGGCTTCGGCAATCATTTGGCCCACTTCTTCGTCATTACCGGCGGAGATAGAGCCAACTTGGGCGATCGCCTTAGAATCTTCGATTTGACGGGCCTGACCGGCAATCTTATCGACCAAGAAACCGATCGCTTTATCAATACCACGCTTCAGAGAAATGGGGTTAGCACCAGCAGCCACGTTACGCAGACCGGCTTTCACCATCGCATGGGCCAATACCGTCGCCGTGGTGGTTCCATCACCGGCAGCATCATTAGTTTTAGAAGCCGCTTGACGGATCAATGCAACTCCCGTATTTTCCACATGGTCTTCGAGTTCGATTTCTTTGGCAATCGTCACCCCATCATTCACGATTTGGGGAGCGCCAAACTTTTTCTCTAGAACCACATTCCGGCCTTTGGGCCCCAGGGTAACCGCTACTGCTTCAGCCAGGGTGTCCATTCCCTTTTCCAGGGCGCGACGAGCGTTTTCGTTATAGATTATGCGTTTTGCCATAGTGTTCTCAATCCTTGATTGGTGTATAGAAATGGATAGGTTTATGTAAGCGAGTTGTTAGCGGTGAGCGGGTTAGCTTACTACAGCAAGAATGTCTTTTTCAGACAACAGAACATAGTCCTCATTACCGAGTTTGATGTCGGTTCCGGCATATTTAGAGTAGAGAACTTTATCGCCAATTTTCACTTCTGGCTCTTGACGGGAACCGTCATCATTGCGTTTGCCCGGGCCAACTTGGACAATTTCTCCTACTTGGGGTTTCTCTTTGGCATTATCAGGCAGAATGATGCCACCGGCGGTTTTTTCTTCAGCTTCGCTAATTTTGACAAAAACGCGATCGCCAAGGGGTTTAACTGTAGAAACACTCAGGGATACTGCTGCCATAGGAAAATCTTCTCCGATTTGACTGTAAAAAGTTCATAGGGTTTGAGGAACTGAGGGGCTGTATTAGTCGTTAGCACTCTCAACTCCTGAGTGCTAATGTAATCTGAGTCGAGCAACCATTGCAACAGGCTCAAAAGTACGGGTTACCGTACCCTGGGGTAGGGAGATGGGGAGATGCAGCAATGACTCATAACTCATTCCCCAACAAGTCTATTGTGGGGTGAACATCCCGTGATAATCTGAAAGATGACATTCTTAAACTTAGAACCTTTAAGAATTACCAGCGACTGTCCCCAGTCATATTCTTAAGCAGCAATCACAATTAGGCGAAGATATGGTAGCCACATCAGAGAAAACCAACGTCGGTAAAATTGTTCAAATCATTGGCCCGGTTATTGATGCAGAATTTCCCAGTGGTAAACTGCCCCAAATCTATAATGCAATCCGAGTCATCAAAAAAAGCGCAGATGGACAAGAATATTCTGTCACCTGCGAAGTACAACAACTCCTCGGTGGTAATCAAGTCCGCGCTGTAGCCATGAGCGGTACAGATGGACTGACACGAGGCATGGAAATTGTTGACTTGGGTGCGCCCATTAGCGTGCCTGTGGGAAATGTTACCCTAGGACGGATCTTCAATGTCCTGGGTGAGCCAGTGGATGAAAAAGGGCCGGTTAGCAGTGAAGAAACCTCTCCCATTCACCGGGAAGCACCTAAATTCACTGAACTAGAAACCAAACCTTCTATCTTTGAAACCGGTATTAAAGTATTAGACTTGTTAGCCCCCTATCGTCGGGGAGGCAAGATTGGCCTGTTTGGTGGGGCCGGGGTTGGCAAAACGGTGATCATGATGGAATTGATCAACAACATTGCCATCAACCACGGTGGGGTTTCCGTGTTCGGGGGCGTGGGCGAACGCACTCGGGAAGGAAACGACCTTTACAATGAAATGATTGAATCGGGCGTAATCGACACCAAAGATCTTTCCAAGTCTAAGATTGCCCTCGTCTACGGTCAGATGAATGAACCCCCTGGAGCGAGAATGCGCGTAGGTCTATCTGCTCTAACGATGGCGGAATATTTCCGCGATGTGAGTAAGCAAGATGTACTGCTGTTTATCGATAATATTTTCCGGTTTGTACAAGCGGGTTCTGAGGTATCGGCACTGCTCGGTCGGATGCCTTCGGCTGTAGGATATCAGCCCACCTTGGCTACGGAAATGGGAGAACTGCAAGAGCGGATTACTTCAACTCGTGAAGGTTCGATTACTTCGATTCAAGCGGTTTATGTGCCTGCGGATGACTTGACTGACCCCGCTCCGGCTACTACATTTGCCCACTTGGATGCCACCACGGTATTGTCTCGTGGTTTGGCTTCTAAAGGAATTTATCCGGCAGTAGATCCCCTGGATTCTACGTCTACGATGCTACAACCGAGCGTTGTGGGCGATGACCACTATCAAACGGCTCGTGCGGTTCAGTCTACGCTTCAACGGTATAAAGAGCTGCAAGATATTATTGCGATTCTGGGCTTAGATGAGTTGTCTGAAGATGACCGTCTGATGGTGTCTCGTGCCCGTAAAATTGAGCGTTTCTTGTCTCAACCGTTCTTTGTGGCTGAGGTATTCACGGGTTCTCCA
Source organism: Roseofilum halophilum BLCC-M91 (assembly GCF_030068445.1). Taxonomy (GTDB): domain Bacteria; phylum Cyanobacteriota; class Cyanobacteriia; order Cyanobacteriales; family Desertifilaceae; genus Roseofilum; species Roseofilum halophilum. Next base: position 9,798 of record NZ_JAQPOK010000087.1, read on the forward strand.
GGTCAGTATGTGAAGCTTGACGATACGATCAAGGGCTTCAAGATGATTCTGTCTGGAGAGTTGGATCATCTGCCTGAGCAGGCCTTCTATATGGTAGGCGATATTAGCCAGGTCATTGCTAAAGGAGAAAAATTGGCTGCTAAGGGTTAATCCTCAGCATTCAGAAAACTAGGTTGGGTAGCACCCTGGCTTAACCCAGCCTAGATTAAGGCTCAAAACTTCAAAAATTAAGTTCTCAATCTAGAATTTCAATCAACTCATGACCTTAAAAGTTCGTGTTATTGCTTCTAATAAAACTGTCTGGGATGATGTGGCGGATGAGGTGATTTTACCGAGTACGACGGGACAACTGGGAATTCTCAGTGGTCACGCTCCCCTCTTGTCTGCCCTCGATATTGGCGTAATGCAAGTGCGCCCCCAATCCCAAAAAGAATGGTTGCCCATTGCTCTGATGGGAGGTTTTGCCGAGGTGGATGCTAATGAAGTCACCATCTTGGTTAATGGGGGAGAACTGGGTAAAAATATTAATCGAGAAGAGGCGGAAAGTGCTTATCAAAAAGCCGAAGAGCGCCTAAGACAGGTTAATTCTGAAGACCGTCAAGAACAGTTCCAGGCAACCCAAGCCTTAAAGCGGGCTAGAGCAAAATTCCAAGCGGCCGGTGGTATGGTCAAGCTTTAGAGTGGATACGCCATATCCTCTGCCCTGGGTACGCTAAACCCTCCTCGAAACTAGAGGAGGGCTTTGTTTTGTGGGGAAGATAGGGAGATGGGGGGATAGGGATATCCCATTACCGATTACCGATTACCCATTAACTGCTACCGGTAAAGACCACTTCGGGAAATTTGCCTTGAGCTTCTGTCATAGGTCGTTTTTTCCCTTCTTCTTGCCAGTAGTTAATCACTTCAGTCGCTTGGTTGAGGAGGCCAACTCGATCTGGGTCATCAATCCAGTGTTTGGCTTCGAGTTCGGTTTTGAGTTCTTCCCAAGCGTCATTACGGGGCCAGAAAAAGTAGCGGGTTAGGGGGCTATTCCCTTTGCCGACTACTTGATCGACTGCAATGGCAACGTTATCCTCTAACCAGAGGACTTTCAATTGAAATTTTGACAATCAAACCTCCAACATATAGATCCGTTCAACAGATGCGATCATTCATTATATTGCACTTTGAGCAGTTCTGTGGAGGTGAGGGGAATAGAGGGCTAATTTTAGGAAGGATGGAGTAATGAAGCGGCAAGGGTTGGTGGTGTTTGATATTGATGGGGTTTTGCGGGATGTGGGTCAATCCTATCGTCGGGCGATCGCCGATACGGTGGAGCAGTTTACAGATAACCAATATCGCCCCACGTTATCGGATATGGATGAGCTGAAGAGTGAGGGCGTTTGGAACAATGATTGGGAAGCCTCCCAAGAGTTGGTGTATCGCTATTGGGTAAGTCAAGGGCGCGAGCGTGAGAGTGTGGGACTCGATTATCAGGCACTGGTGGCGTTTTTCCAGTCTCGCTATCAAGGGACTGATACGGAGAATTTCAATGGCTATATTACGACTGAACCCCTCTTAGTCACCGTTGAGTATCTGCAAGGGTTGACTGACGAGGGGATCTTATGGGGCTTTTTTAGTGGAGCAACGCGAGCGGAAGCCAAGTATGCCCTAGAGTATCGGTTAGGATTGTCGAATTTAGCTTTAGTGGCGATGGAAGATGCTCCTGGGAAACCCGATCCGACGGGGTTATTTCAGGTGATTGAAAAGTTAGACCCCGATCCGGCGCTACCGGTGTTTTATGTGGGGGATACGGTGGCGGATATGAAGACGGTAGAAGGAGCAAGAGCAGAACAACCGGAGCGGTTATGGGTGGCGATCGGTATTTTACCGCCCCATGTGCAAGAAACCTCCGAACGAAGCCAGAGCTATAGCGAACGGTTGCAAAGTGCTGGAGCGCAGAAGGTATTTAAGCATGTGGAAAATTTAACCGTTGCTGAGATTCAAGCGTTGATTGAGGGATAAACAGTCATGGTCTATCGATCTACAATGAAAGACGATCGCCTAGCCATAACGCTCCAAATCTATGACTTCTGCATTACCCACCACCTCCAAAGATCGCCAGATAACCCTGCCTTCTGTTCCGCCTCTGGAAAATGGCGATCGCCTCACTCGTCCAGAATTTGAGCGTCGCTATATCAACATGACAGGCCTAAAAAAAGCGGAATTGATTGAAGGAGTAGTATACATGGCTTCCCCCCTACGCTTTACCCCCCATGCCGAACCCCATGGTAATGTGATGGGTTGGTTGTGGACATACAAAGTGGCTACACCGCAAACCCAGATGGGCATTGAGCCAACCGTGCGTTTAGATGTTGACAATGAAGTGCAACCGGATGGGGTGTTGTTTATTCGTCCGGAGTGTGGGGGACAAGTGCGGTTGAGCGAAGACGGATATTTACAAGACGCACCGGAATTAGTGGTGGAAATTGCTGCGAGTAGTGCGGCGATCGATTTAGGGGATAAAAAACGGGCGTATCGGCGTGGTGGTGTACAAGAATATATCGTTTGGCAAGTGTGCGATCGCCGGATTGATTGGTTTACCTTAGACAATGGTGATTATGTCGCCTTGTCACCCGATGAAGCGGGGGTCATTTCCTCCCCCAGGTTTCCTGGATTGCGATTAGATCTTGAAGCCATGATCCAAGGCAATATGGCCCAAGTTTTGACCATTTTGCAAGAGGGAATTCAGTCCACAGAACACCAACAGTTTATACAGGAAGTTAGCCCAAACTGAGCGATAACAAGGGAGCAAGATGTTTGTCCTTTCTGCTCCGCTCAATGGCCATAAAAAGCGGGCAAGATGCCCGCACTCCTAAAACCTTTAATATCAAGGAGTGGGAGCGTCTCGCTCCCTAGCTCTTTGATGAGGATTGTTTTTTCGGACTTGATATAAATCCTAAACTTCACCCTCTTCTTCCGCCATTTTCCGAGTCACCCTAGAAGCGAGTACGGTTACGACCAACTGCTTGGGTTCAGCCATAATTTTGACTCCTTCGGGGATATTCAGATCTTTGACCGCTAAAGATCCCCCAACGGGCAGATCGCTCACATCCACCTCAATAGCTTCCGGAATGCGATCGGGAGGGCATTGAACCTGTACTTCACTAATGGGAGAATCGAGTAAACCACCGGATTGTTTTACCCCGATCGCCTCACCCACGAAGTTTAAACGCACAGCAACTTCCACGCTCTTCTGAGAGGCAATAGAAAAGAAACTCATATGATAGGGAAACCCTTTCCATGGATGGCGCTGCACTTCCCGTAACAAGGCTTTACCGCTCCAAGAGAGTTCTGGGATATTAACATCGATCAGGGTATTATTAACTACGGCATCTTTCAATAACTGTTGAGCCGTTTTATCATCGATGGTTAAAGAAATCGATTCATTGCCCTTATGGCCATATAAATTTGCCGGGATTAATCCAGAACGGCGTAAAGCTCTCGCTTTGCTTCCTGCTTCTCTTTCGTGACACTCAATAGTAAGTTCCATAATCTCTGTTTCAGTGTTTATTTTTACTCAGGTTGAATGGTTGCCATGGCCCCGTCTAGACCAATAAGCAATTAGTGGCCATTGGTCTTCACTGGAATACCATTAGCATCAAGTAAGGCCCGTTTGGGCCCGTGGATGGGGTCTTCAACGATGATGGTACAATCGCGACTCGCTCCTAAAGAGACAATGGCGATCGGCACATCCATCAGTTCTGCTAGAAATTTGAGATAATCTAAGGCAGCTTTTGGCAAATCCTCCAAGGTACGACACTCAGCCGTAGATTGTTTCCACCCTGGAACCGTTTCATAAATCGGTTTGCACTTGGCAAAAATCCGGGCATTGGTGGGGAAATTTTCGCACCGTTGGCCATCAATTTCATAGGCCACACAGACCTTAATTTCATCGATATTATCGAGAACATCCAGTTTAGTAATCGCCAAACAATCCAGGCCATTAATCCGCACCGCATAGCGACCAATCACCGAATCAAACCAACCACAGCGCCGGGGGCGACCGGTTGTTGTACCAAATTCGGCCCCCACAGCCCCTAACTCTTGACCAATTTCGTCTTTGAGTTCCGTGGGGAAGGGGCCCTCACCCACACGGGTTGTATAGGCTTTGGCCACGCCAATCACCCGGTCAATCACTGTCGGGCCGACCCCTGCCCCCACACAGGCCCCCCCTGCAATGGGATTAGAGGAAGTCACATAGGGATAGGTTCCATGGTCTAAATCCAGCAGCGTTCCTTGGGCCCCTTCAAACAAGATATTGTGACGTTTTTTAATCGCTTCATAGATTTTCAGGGAACTATCGACCACATAGGGGCGCAACCGTTCCGCGTATGCTAAGTATTGTTCAATGACTTCTTTGGGGTCGAGGGGCGGTAAATCGTAGAGTTTTTCAATAATCGCGTTTTTATATTCAACCGTCCATTGCAGTTGCTTGCGGAGAATATCCGGTTGCATCAGGTCAATGATCCGAATACCCGTGCGTTCCGATTTATCGCTGTAGGTGGGGCCAATTCCCCGTTTCGTGGTTCCAATTTTGTGTTCTCCCCGTTTCTCTTCCGAGGCTTGATCGATCAGCCGGTGGTAGGGCATCGTCACGTGGGCCGTTTCGGAAATCATTAACTGCTCTGTGGAGATGTTGAGCTGGTGGAGTTGATCGATTTCTCCGATGAGTACCTTGGGGTCGATGACCGTTCCTCCGCCAATGATGCAGGCTGTATCGGGGTAAAGGATACCAGAGGGAATCAGGTGTAGTTTAAAGGTTTGACCCTGGACAACAACTGTATGTCCAGCATTGACTCCGCCTTGATAGCGAACAACGACATCTGCTGATTTACTCAGTAGATCGGTGATTTTTCCTTTTCCTTCATCGCCCCACTGGGCACCTATTACGACAACGTTAGCCAAGGGTCTTTCTCTCAAGCGATCGCACAATCTACTATTGTTATCGATTTTATTTTTTTATGTCAAGTCTTCCGATCGCTTTTCTGGAACTTCGATCGCCTGCACAAACTCGCGAATCGCCTGTGCCACCCCATCAGGATGGCTGCGAGGCCAATCGGGATCGCCTGTAGGTAAGGTTTGCTCTTTCACATTGGGCATTCGTTGGCTATACACTTGGTTAAGCTGGTCAATTTCCGGATAATCGCTATGGCTCGATAGACCAGAGAGCAGTAAACTGGGAACCGTCAGATTGGGCAATTCATCCTGCACATATTCTGCTTGAATTTCCTTAGCTCTGCGTAAAAACAGCATCTGACAGGCAGGGAAAAATCGGAGAAGATGCGATCGCCGCTCCAATAGCGCTTCTATGGGTTTCGCCTTTCCCATCCATCGAGCCACCGGTAACAAAACTTTCAGCATCTGCACCCAAACCGATTTCGGCCCCACCAACCAAGACGCTTGTTTCCATCGGTTTTTTAACTCCGGCACATCCACCCCTTCCGGAGCCAATAAAACCAACCCCTTCACCTGTTCCGGATGGCATAAAGCATAGCGCGTGGCAATCCATCCCCCCAAGGAATGACCCACCAGATACACCGAATCTAACTTCAGAGCTTGGAAATATTCCAGTAAACACTCTACCTGTACATTCACTGAATAATGAACATTCGGCCGATCCGACTCCGAAAACCCCAATAAATCTGGAGCAAAACATTGATAATCTGTCCCTAAGCGCTCCATCACCTCCACCCATTGTCCCCCCTCATCCCAAGACCCATGTAAACAAATAATTGGCATTCCCCGACCCACTTCTCGCCAAAACAGCATTCCAGAAGAAAGCTTAATTCGAGAATTCCTGAATAGTAAAGTCATATTAGTTATTTCTGTCGCCAATTGTCATAATAGTACGCCAGATATCAATCAGGTTAATGGTATCCCATCCTAGTTGTGCGCCGATCGCCCCCCAACCCAACAAAGAAAGCGGGTTTGTGCCATTTCGACAACTTACTCGCCCTGCCCACCTTACTCACTATTTCTCACGAAAACAATTTGATCTTAAATCTCCTCTTCCACCTCTGGAACCGAAACCAAAAGCGCGATCGCTTCCCCGAAGAATAAGCCTAAAATTGCAAATCCTGCGCCCATGACTAAAATGGTTAACTCGGCACTATTCCATAACGCCATCTGGGGAAAGAACAGGGTAATAATCAACATTACCATCCCCGACAAGCTCCCAATCACCAAACTTAACTGTACAGCTATTTTTGCGAAAGTATAAACCTGAAAATGGGTTAACAAATAGGCAATAAACGGAATCCAAATTGCTGCCACATACGCCGCATAAAACGAAGCAATTAACGTCACAATTTCGCCCCCCTTCAGGGCAATGATCAACGCTAAACTGGCATTAACGAGGGCAATCAGCCATCGACTCAGGGGAGACACGGGAAACCAGCCCAAATCTAAAATGGTTTTAGTTTGAATGCGGATAATACTACTGCCAATTCCTAACGCTGGAACCACTAAGGAAAGAATAAATAAAAATCCTAAAAGCTGATTTTGACCGCCGCCTATAGTCATTAAAATATAGGGAATCACCTCTTTACCCGTGATATCGGTTGGTAACAGATCGCTTCTTTGGGCTGCTAAGACTAAAGCGGTGGGTAATAACGCCAACACCATAAACCCCAACCCGGCTAACAATCCTCCTGCATATAAGGTTGGCATATCTTTGGCTTGGACAACATACTGTTGATATTTCATATCAATCATGACTAAGCTCACCGTGGATAGGGAAACTCCTAACACTTCTCCCCAACCCACGTCATTTAAGGAGGGTAAAAATTGGCCGGCAATGGAGGCATATTCTGGTAATCCCTGTAAGGTGAGCAGGGCATAGATTAACGAGCCAATATTGAAGATTAACAGCGCCTTAAAAACAACCCCAGCTTTTTCAACAGGGAGTAAAGAAATCAATAGGAAAATAAGGGCTAAACTCACCATACTGGGTAAGATGGGCAAGGATAAAACTTTGAGGATAAACGCCCCGGCAATAATTTGTACGGCATCAATGCCAATTAAGGATAACCAAGACATCAGAGCAATCAAGGTTTTCACCAAAGAACCGTAGCGATCGCCCAAAACTGTCCAAATCTGATCCACCTGTTGCCAATAAAACCTCGCCAAAGCTAACAGGGTTAAGGTTCCCAGGGCAATACACAAGGGATACAAACTGCCCGCAGCTCCTACAGAAAGCGCTTTTTCCGCCGTTCCCAGGACGAAACCTAACCCATAATGGGCTGAGATCAGTAAAGCAGCCAGAGAAAAAAGGCCCAGATGGCGATCGCTAGATAAATTCACAATCCATACCCATTAACAGCATCTAATACAAAGCCGAAACTAACTTTTTCCGATATTCTTGAGTCAAAGGATGATGATTACCCAAACAATCAAACAAGGCTAACATCGCCTTACGTCCCGCATCCTGCTGATAGGAGCGGTGCTGCTCGACAAAATGGAGTAACTGGTCGAGCGCCCCTTGATAGTCCTGCTCTAATACCCGATGACAAGCTCGAACATATTCTCTATCTAATTGAGTTTCCACGGGTAAACTCACTTGACGATGAAAATACAATAACCCCTTCATTGCCTGCGCTCTAGCCAAGGATTTTGGATCGTCCTTACCCACGGTCATTAGCATTTTTTCTGCCTGTTTAAATTGACCCAATTGGGTCAGAAACTCAGCCGCAACTAAGACCACTCTAGGGTCTTGAGGATAGGTTTCAAACAACCGATCTAAAACAGATTTTACTTGGGGATACTCCTTTTCGGCAATTAATGCCTTAATCGTGTCTAAATCTCGTTCTAAGGAAGATTGTAGATTAAATTTAGATAGCATTTCCCGAATTTTTGCTTCCGGTAAAGCTCCGACAAAACCAGGAATTATCTCTCCCTGATGAACCACGCGAATATCGGGAACTCCTTCCACATGGTAGCGATTTGCTAACTCTGGATTTTGATCGATATCCACCTTCGCTAACGTAATCCCATATTCAACTGCCAGCTTCTCTAAAATGGGCTTAATCATTTGACAAGGGCCACACCAGGTAGCAAAAAAATCCAGTAATACCGGTTGTTGATAAGATGGCTCTAAGACTTCTGGGGCAAAATTTGCAGCATTAATCACAATAGCGTGTTCCATGGGTTTCTTCTCCTCGATCGTCGGTCATCATGTCAGTTCCTGTCTATCTCTTCAACAGTGACTGAAGTTCCCTAAAATTGCCCTTCTCGTGCAAGGCCGTTGTATTCTAGCAAAACAATACAACAGTGCATACATCGTTCCCCCTCGCCCTTCTACAAGAAACGTTATCCTAATAGAGTTGCCGTTTGCAGAGGATGAAACAATGGATTCTGAAAACTCCCGCGATACCACTCGCCGTTTGCGAGAACTTGAAGAACAACTCAATCGTTCCTATGACACCACCTTTAGTTCTGGGTCGGTTAAAGGGCTATTGACAAAAGTCCAAAATTGGTATCAAGGCCTATCGAATACGGGCAAACTGGTCGTTGCTGGAGTGGCGGTGGTGATTGGCTTTGGTTTTCTCAATCTGTTCCTGCGTTTGGTCACGACCCTAATTACCTTAGCGGTTTTGGGGGGAGCTTTATATTTAGGTTACAAATTCTTAATTGAGTCTGACCCCTCCCAAAATTAGGTTAAAGTTCAAAAAGCTTTGTCTAGGGGAAGACAGACCGCAGGGGATACATTTAGGTCTTTCCCTGGTACAAACATCCTTTTAGAGTGATTCCCAGTTCAAGACTCGACCCTATGGCAAGTTCAACGGCCCCAAAAGAGAGTAATCCAAATCCCTCGTTCAAACTCCGTCGTCCTCCTTTATCCTTACGGCGGTTTAGTGCTTGGGTGGTGGAAGTGTCTATGGTGGTCGTCAGTGCAGCCGTTCCCTATGGTTTGGGGGACTATGCCCAAGATCGAGGGACTCAAACCCCAGTCCCTCTCAATGGGATGGTGGCTACGGGCCAAGAGGCGATCGCCAAAACCCTAGCTCTACAAATGAGCGATCGCCAAAACTCGGTTTCTCCCCTCACCAACCTGCTGTGGTCAGTGGCCTTGATTGCTCCGGTGGCTGTAGCTGGGTGGCAACTCTATCTTCTGGGAACCACCGGCCAAACCTCCCCAAAACGTTGGTTAGGGGTGCGCGTCATTTCCTTTAATGGTGGCGTTCCTGGCTTGGGCCGGGCCTTTGTTCGGGAGGCGATCGGGCGTTGGGGCCTGCCCATCGGCGTGGCCTATGCCATTTGGCGCTATAGCGGCGCTTTTCCCCAACTGGCCATTTTACTGGGCCTATCGGGTTTAATGCTCACGGTGGAAGTGTTTAGCGGCCTCTTTGACCGCTATTATCGTGCCTTCCATGACCGCATTGCGGGCACTTATCCCATCTCCGAACCCCTAACCCTCACCGATGCCAACCCCGGAGAAGACCCCCCCGGCGCTTTGGCCGTGACCCCGAAAACGGGGAAAGACGAACCGAGTTTATGGGCTTGGATGCAAACCCATCCCGGTATTACCCTGGTGACGGCCATTGGTTTAGGCTTGGGTTCGGTACTGGTGACGTTTGTGGGAACCCAAATTTTCATTCAGTCCCAAACCACTGTCCGGGAAGGAGATGCCCAGGATAATCAACTGTTTTTAGAGTTGGTGCAAAATCTCGATCGCTCGGTGGCTAAGTCCGACCAGAAACAGGCGATTTTAGCCTTGGGAACCCTCGAAGACCCCAAAGCCTATCAATTTTTGGTCGATTTATTAGTCCAAGAAACTGACCCTGGTTTAGTAGAGACCATTCAACAGGCCCTGTTTAGCATGGGGCCGGACGCTCTCCCCTATTTGCAACGGGCTAATCTCGCTCTGCAAAAGGATATGCAAACCTTGAGTCCGGGGAGCAACCAAACTCAACAGAATATTATTCGCTTGCGCCTGCGAGCTACAAAACAGGCGATGGTCAAAATTCTCACGATCGATCGCCAACAACCAGAGAACTTATCTTTAGCGCAAGTGGATTTAGGCAAAACCTCTGCCCCGGTTGCTTTTGTCGCTGTGATGGACAAAACTGACTTGTCCGGGATTAATTTCCGAGGCGCGATTTTATCCCAAGCCAGCTTGAAATGGAGTCGATTTTATGGGGCAGGGGGCGATCGCCGCTTGGGTACATTTGATGACCTGATTGCGGATTTGAGTGGTGCGGACTTAAAAGAAGCGGATTTAACGGGCGCACTGTTATCTAATGTCGCTATTCGCCGCACCAACTTAATTCGCGCCATCTTGAACAAAGCCAACTTAAATGAAGCCCGACTCACTGGCTCAAATTTCAGTAGCGCCCAACTAGCAGGCGCTACGCTGCAATCTGCTTTCCTAGAAACGGCCAGCTTTACGGGAGCCGACTTAAATGATACGAACTTCGCCTTTGCCAACTTACAAGGTTCGCGCTTGGGACAAGTTCAAGCTATCTCCAGTCAATTTAAGTTTGCTAATCTCACGGAAACGACCTGGGAAAATGCCAATTTATCTCAAGCGAATTTTAACAATGCCCAGTTAAAATCAGCCGATTTTACCCAAAGTCAATTAACGGGTGCAAACTTCAGTAATGCCCAACTCCAAAATGCTAACTTTACGGGCGCATTTCTAGTGAATACTGATTTTCAAGGGGCACAGTTAGCTGGAGCCAATTTTGAAGGAGCTGTTTTTGAATCGGTGGTTAAACCGGTTACAAAAGATGAATTTGTGGAAAAACAATCTCCCGTAACTTCCCCGAAAGGCTTTGCAGGAGTTGATTTTAGTGAGGCGCAAAATTTAGATCCAAAACAACTGACTTATCTGTGTTCCCAAGGGGCAATTCACCCGAACTGTTCTATGGAGAATTGAACGGGTATTCACTGTTAGAGTAGGGTGGCCTTAGAATCCCCCCTGTAAAATTCCTCTAAGGCGAAGCGCGATACATTACAGTTCATCCATCAGCGCTTTTTCGACCGTAACCAAGGTACTCATACTGCGTACCATCATCGCATGGGGAAAAACACAGAGTTTAACATTAGTTCCCACCGGCATTTCGGAACTTTGGGCCGGAACAATGACAAAATCGTAGGGAGTCCAAAGAGAACTAAATTTCACCTTCTCTAACTGCCATACATCCTGATTTAAATCGGCTAAAAAGTCACTCCCCGGACGCATTTGTACAGTGCCAATAAAGGGCAATAAATAGGCCATATACGTTCCATGATGGGGGGAAGCAATGGTAATAAACCGTTGAATCTTCTCCAGTCCGCCTAAGCGCTGCACATAATAACGACTGACTAAGCCACCCATGCTCAAGCCGATTAAATCAATGGGTTGATCGGGGGCAAAGTTTTGATCGACATAGGTTTTAATTTGTTGAGCCAGTCGATCTAATCCCACAACCGAGGTATTGGGAACGACATCAAATCGATGCACGTCCCATCCGCGCTCTTTGAGGTATTTCACCATGCGGTTAAATACATAGGCTTTGCGAAAAATGCCATGAATTAAGACCACAGGATTACGAGATTCTGACATAGATGGTTTTTCAATAATTGATAAAGTTTTAGTCAATTGGTAGGGTGGGCACTGCCCACCTTACTTTCTTTCCCGATTAAGATCGGGTTTGACATTGCCGTAATTGACTGTGCAATTCCTCCACGGAGGTTGCCGGTTTTTTACAGGACAGACCTTGACAAACCAAGGCGATCGCCCCTTCGGGTAATTCTGGAACCTTCTGGATCGTCACTGTCGGTAAATATAAACCCCGTAGCTGCTCTAGTTGCCCTTCTATAATCCGCACGAGGGTACAGTTGCGATACCAGTCTAGGGCAGAAAATAAACTGGGACAGGCTTGGGGAGATTTGGATAAAATGGTGCTAAAGGCGAGTAACCCTTGTTCAGCGCGATCGAAATAATCCAGGTTTTCAGTTAAGAGGAAGAGGCGCACTAAATTAGCCATGGCGATGCCGTTGGCTGCGGGAGTGGCATGATCTAAATAAGTGCGTTCTTGGATAATTAAATCATCACTTTTGGTACTGTTGTAATAACCGCCCAATTCAACGCTCCAGAGAAATTCATCAAATTCAGCTTGAATTGCGATCGCTTTGGCTTGTAAATCGGGAATCTCTAAACTGGGAGAACACCATAAACTGGCCTGCTGAATATCTAAGATTGCTTTAATTAAGAGGGCATAATCTTCCGCTTGGGCTAAAACGGCGGGTTCTCCCTCATAATTGAGCCGGTGACAGCGACCATTTACCCATTGATTTTCGAGGAGAAAATTGGCTCCCTGAATGGCTAGGTCTAGATAATCGGGACGTTGCCAAACTTTGGCGGCTGCGGCTAACCCGGATAACATTAAGCTGTTCCAGGATAAAATCATTTTGGTGTCGGTGACTGGGGGAATGCGGCCGGGCCAGGTTTGGGTTTTGGCTTCCTGGTTATTGCGAGCGGGGGGAAAGGTTTTCAGGGTGTCGATGTCGCTGCCATAGCGCAGGGTAAAGAGTTTACTTAATCCGGTTTCTAGGCTGTGGGAAAGTTGTCCTTTTTGGGTGCGCTGTAAGACGAGTTTGCCTTCAAAGTTCCCAGATTTGGTAATATCAAACTGTTGCTGAAGGTCTTGAAATTCTTCTGGAGTTAAATGGCTTTGTAATGTGCCATAGTCCCAGATATAAAAGTCTCCTTCTTCCGGTTCTAAGGCCGTGGATGAGGTGAAGTTATCGGCATCTTGGGCGGCCCAAAAATAGCCTTGGGGGTCGGTCATTTCTCGCTTTAACCAGGTGACAGTGGTGGCGATCGCCCGTTCCATAGCCCGATCCTGTACCCCCGCATCCCACAAATGAGCCAGATATTCCATAATCTGACCATTGTCATAGAGCATCTTTTCAAAGTGGGGAACCGTCCACGTGCCATCGACAGTGTAGCGGTGGAAGCCTCCAGCCACATGGTCGAAAATGCCCCCCAGCACCAGGTCATAACCCCTCTGAGCGCAGGTTTCTAGGGTATCCTGGGGGGGAGTCGTCCCAGCAAAACGGGTGGCTCTGAGGGCAGTTTCGGCGTAGGGAATCATGGGAAAACTGGGGCCTGTGTCCCGCGCTCTGAGGATACCGACGCTGGTCGAGAGTCCTTTCTGCAAGAGATCTTCACCCAATTCTCCGGTTGCGGGAATTGTCGCTGCTTGGTGTAGTGCTTCGGCGATCGCCTGTTTGCGACTGGCTAATTTTTCCCGTTCCTGGTCATAAAACAGTCGCAGTGCTTGCAACACTTGTAAAAATCCCGGCCGACCATAACGGGGTTCCACGGGGAAATAGGTTCCCCCATAAAAGGGAATTCGATCTTCCGGAGTGAGGACAACATTTAACGGCCATCCCCCTTGCCCCGTCATCATTTGCAAGGCTTGCATATAAATGCTATCCACATCGGGGCGCTCTTCTCGATCCACTTTAATGGGCAGAAAATTGGCATTCATATAAGCAGCAATTTCTGCATTACTAAAGGCTTCCCCTTCCATCACCGTACACCAATGACAGCTTGAATAGCCAATAGACAGAAAAATCGGTTTATTTTCCTGTTGTGCAGTTTGTAGCGCCTCATCACACCAGGGCCACCAGTCTATAGGATTTTCAGCATGTTTTCGGAGGTAGAGACTTCTGGATTGGGCCAAACGATTGGTCATTGATCTATGATGGGTGAATACAACAGCATGTTCTGCATTCTAACTCAAATTTCGAGAAAATAAGCTTTTCTAAAGACGGAATTAATGATGATAAAATCTATCGTATCGATTTTAGTTTTTAATGCTCTGATTGTTTTTCCTTCCGTAAGTTGGGCTAATCCGGTGGATCGGTTGCGCCCGGTTTATGAAAACATTTTACAAACCTATCCCCAGGAATTAGAGCAAGCCCAACAATTAGGCAATCCCCTATTTGAATTGGGAATCTTAAATAAGGCAGCAGCAGCTCATCAATATTTGGGTGACTTTGAGGAGGCGATCGCCCTCTACGAACGGGCAATCAAACTCGCCCGACAATTGGGGGATGAAGAGATGGAAGGGAGCCTTCTGTGGAGTTCATCGACTGCCCACAGCCAGCTCGGAGATGCCTATGGAATTGACTTTTTAGAATCTCAGTTAGCAGTTGCTCCTACTGCTTCGAGTCGTAAGGTGATTCTCAAATATTTGAGTTTGGCTTATCTGCAAGCTGTAGATTATGAAAAAGTAATTTTGCTGCGCCAAGAATATCTAGATATTGTGCGTCAAATTGGGACACAAAAAGAAGAGATTGAAGGACTCAATGATTTAGGGTTAGCTTATTTTGCCAATCGCGACTATCGTCAAGCTGTTCAGACCCAAGAACAAGCCTTAACCTTAGCAGAATCGGCACAATACGCACAACTTAAGGGCAGTATTTTAGTTCACCTAGGAATTAGTTATAGTTACAATAAACAACTGGAAAAAGCGCTAGAGAGCTTTGAAGAACTGTTAGCGGTGGGTGAAGCAACGGGAAATGATTTCCAAGTGGATCAAGCCCTAAAAGCGTTGAGCGAATATTATACCATTGAGCAAGACTACGAGCAAGCCCTCTCGTTACAACAAAAGCGCTTAAATCGGATTCGAGAACAAGATGATTTTACCTCCGAGTCTTTTGCCCTGCAAGATCTCAGCAATATTTACTATTGGTCAGGTAATTTAGAGCAGGCGATCGCGATTCAAACTCAAGCCCTAAATCTGCTCAACCAAGGATTTGAAGAACAACAGCAGGAAATTCCTACTGCTGCTGATGCTCTAGAATTTGCTCGTCTCTCTTCCCAAGCCATTGGTCAAGAACGATTGGGATTTTTACTGCTACAAGACCAAAAACTCGAAGCGGCAAAATCAAGACTTTATCAGGCAATGAAAGGTTATGATGCCCAGCGTAATGGGGTTCTATCGAATCTAAATTTTACGAATTTCTCTGAAGATGAACTGAAGATTTTTACTTACGATCAATCGACGGATATTTATCGCCTCTTACAGCAAATTGCGATTGCAGGAAATAAACCTCTGGAAGCGTTAGAACTATCGGAGGCGGGTCGCGCTAGAGCTTTGGTAGATTTGTTGGTAAGTAAATTAGGAACCGAACCCAGTTCTATGGTGGGTGAACCGCCAAATATTAGCCAGATTAAGCAAATTGCCCAACGGGAAAATACGACGTTAGTCACCTATACGGTGCAATATGAATATGGGCGTTTTTATCAACGGGGGCCGGGGGAATGGTTAACGTCCGATGTGCCGGAAAGAATGGCGACTGAATTATATGTTTGGGTGATTTCTCCGCAAGGAAAGATTGAGTTTCGCCAGGTTCCTCTGAATTTTAGTTTAGATGAGTTGGTGAAAAAAGCACGGGTGTTTATTACCCTGACGGGGCCATCTCGTCGCCGACTGCCTCCGGGAGAACCTCTGAAAGAATTGCATGAGTATTTGATTGAACCTATTTCCGATTTATTGCCTAAAGACCCGCAGGAGCGTGTAACGTTTATTCCCCAAGATTCTCTGCTTTTAGTGCCGTTTCCGGCTCTCCAGGATGGGAATGGGACGTACTTAGTGGAGAAACATACGTTAATGACTTCCCCTTCGATTCAAGTTTTAGATTTAACTCGTCAAAATCGCGATCGCAATCAAAATCAAGGATCGAGGGACAACCAACCCTTGGTGGTGGGCAATCCGACGATGCCGGAAATTGAGTTAGATGGGGGTAAAATTAGGGTGCAACTGGAGGATTTACCGGGTGCAGAACTCGAAGCCGAGGCGATCGCCGATTTACTCAATACAGAACCCTTAATTGGCCATCAAGCCACCAAACCGGCAGTGGTCTCTAAAATGCAAGCCACCTCTACGATCCATCTAGCCACCCATGGACTGCTCAACGATCGAGGTGGATTTTTGAGTTCCTTAGCTCTAGCTCCCACAACTGGCGATCGCGGTTTTCTGACGGCCAAAGAAATTGCCCAACTCTCCCTCAACGCAGAATTAGCCGTACTGAGCGCCTGTGACACGGGACGGGGAACGATTAATGGGGATGGAGTCATTGGACTCTCACGAGCCTTTGTCAGTGCCGGAGCCGAAGGGGTATTAGTCTCCTTATGGGCAATTCCCGATCAGCCCACCGTGATGGTCATGACCAACTTTTATCAACAAATGCAACAAGGAGAAGATAAGGCCAGCGCCTTGCGTCAAGCCATGTTATTGACTCAAAAACAGTTCCCTGAACCTCGCAATTGGGCGGCTTTTACCTTGATCGGTATGTCTGAATAACGTCAGAATTGAACCCCACTTGACTCCGGAAAAAGCTGTTCGTTTTAACCATCAAAGCTCCTGAATTTTACGCAAATTAACAGAAATAGGAAAACCGATTTAAATTTGATATAACAGAAAATAAGTGCCCAATTACAACAAGACCTAATCAGTACAGGATTGATGGTGGGAATCAAAATACGGCGTAAATTCTAAACTCTCTGGCGATGATGCACCAGTCTGATTTTCAAAAATGCAGCTTTCAAGCCGATGAGTGGATTAATTTTCATCCTCTCACCCTCGAACCTCAGATGCTATTGTCAGAGGCGATCGCCCATTGGCAACACTACCAAAATTCCCAAAACCTAGACCATCAGCCATCCCTAGCGTGGGCGATCCAAGACCAACGTTTAGTCGGACGCTTACATCTATCTTCTTTGCTTCCCTATCTGAGTGGGCTAGAGAACCCTCAGAACCTAACCGTCGCGCAAGTGATGGAACCCGAAGGGATAACCCTAGAAATTGCTGACTGGGGAACATTCAGCACTCAGGATAATTTCTCAACCCCGATCGCCTATTTTCAGCAATATCGCCTCACCCATCTCCCTTTAGTCACCCCCACCCATGAATTGATCGGTGTGGTTGCTCTCTCCACTTTATTCGAGTACCTGAGTGATAACCCCAGAGACAAACCCCCCGCACCCTCCCCAACCCATTTCGATCAAACCTTTGCCCAAGCCGTCATTGGTATGGCTCATATTGACCTAAAAGGCAACTTTATTGAAGTCAATCAGAAATTTTGCGATTTAGTCGGCTATTCCAGTTCAGATCTGATTCATCACTCTTTTTTTGAACTCATGGTTCCTCAAAATATTCAGAGTTCAGAGCGTCGTAATTATGCACAAGTAACTCGACGTTACTTAGATCGGCTGTTAAATGGCACATTACCCTTTATCACCATCGAAAATAGTTATTTGCGCCACTCTGGAGTTCAGAGTTGGGTCAATACAACCATCTCATTAGTGCGTTCTACGTCTGGAGAACCGGCTTACTTTCTCAGTGTGATTGAAGATATCAGCGATCGCAAGCTCCTAGAACAAAAATTACATAGTTCTGAAGCGGAACTGCGATCGGTGTTTGCTGGCATGACCGAACTGGTTTTAGTCATGGATTATGAAGCAGAAGTCGTTAAAGTTTCCCCCACTTGTCCAGCCCTCTCTTTCCATCAATCCTACGATCTCCTTGGCGAAACCATTAATCAAATTATTTATGGAGACTACCGTTCAAAGTTGATTGGTTATTTACAACAAGTCTCCAAGCAAAACAAAAGCATCGATTTTGAATATTACCTAACCCTATCGACACAGACCTTTTGGTTTTCCGCCACCCTATCCCCCATGCCGGACAAAAAAGTTATTTTTGTCGCTCGCAACATCACCGAAAGAAAACACAATGAAGAACAACTCAGGCTTCTACAAAGAGCCGTAGAAGTTTCGGATAATGGGATCATCATTAGTGAAGTTCAACGCTCTCATATGCCCATTATTTATATTAATCCCGCCTTTGAGAAAATCACCGGTTATTCTGCCAATGAAGTTCTGGGAAAGCCGCTTTTTTTTCTCTATGAAAAAAGCCTCTATAAATCAGAATATACGGATATAAAAAGACAAATTCGCAACGAAAACTTTTTCGAGGTAACTTGCCAAAGCTATCGTAAAAATAGACAGCATTTTTGGAGCAATCTCTCCCTGTATCCCTTGCGAGATAAAACAGGAAAACTCACTCACTATGTCATGCTCCAATCTGATGTCACAGAACGCATTGCTGCCGAAGAAGCTTTGAAAAAAAGTGAAAAACGTTGGCAATTAGCCCTGAAAAGTAATAATGATGGGATTTATGATTGGGATTTAGAAAACAATAGTATATTTTATTCGGCTCGATGGAAAGAAATGCTGGGATTTTCCGATTCAGAAATTAGCGATCGCCCCAGTGAATGGATGACTCGTTTACATCCCGATGATTTTGAACAGGTGATGTTTACCAATCTAGATTATCAGGGCAGTCCAAACAATCCCCTATTTACCATTGAATATCGGATGCGCTGTAAAGATGGCAGTTATAAATGGATTTTAGACCGGGGACAAATTTTGTACGATCGTTATGGGGAAGAAGTCCGAATTATTGGCTCCTATACTGATATTACAGAACGAAAAGAATCGGAAGAAAAACTGCGAGCTTCCCAACAACGCTTAGAATTTTTAGTCGATCAAACCCCTTTAGGAGTGATTGAATGGTCAATTGATTGGCAGATTGTAGAATGGAATAAGGCAGCCGAACGAATTTTTGGCTATCGTCGTCTAGAAATTTTATCCTCTTGCCACAGCTTTGAGATTTTATTTGCTGAGTCCAAAAAAGAGCAAGCTGATGCCTTAATCCAAGCCTTAGAAGCCGAAGAAGATACCACCTATGCCATTTGTGATAATGTGAGGCGATCGGGAGAAAAAATAGTTTGTGAGTGGTATAATACGGTGTTAATGGATCGCCAAAATAATGTGATTGGATATGCCTCCATGATTGCTGATATTACAGATCGCAAGCAAGCAGAAAAAGCCTTAATTCAGGCGAAAGAGGCAGCCGAATCAGCCAATCAAGCGAAAAGTAGCTTTTTAGCCAACATGAGTCATGAGCTGAGAACGCCATTAAATGCCATCTTAGGATTTACTCAACTCATTGACCGCAGTCCCGATCTAAGCTCAGTGCATCGCGAGCAATTGCAGATTATTAATCGCAGTGGCGAGCATTTACTCTCCTTGATCAATGATATTCTAGAAATGTCAAAAATTGAAGCAGGAAAAATCACCCTCAACGAGAGTGTATTCGATCTATGGACATTGCTAGATACCCTCAATGAGATGCTGCAAATTAAAGCAGACCACAAAGGATTAAGTTTAGCCTTAGTGCGCTCTCCTCAAGTACCCCAATATGTGGAGGGAGATGAGAGTAAATTGCGTCAAGTGCTGCTCAATCTGTTAGGCAATGCGATTAAATTTACACAACAGGGAGAGGTAAAATTAGTGGTCTCGGCGATCGCCTCCCCAGAAAATCGCCCCCTCCGAGTCACCTTTGAAGTTAGCGATACCGGCCCGGGAATTGCCCCAGAAGAGCTAGAAACCCTATTTGAACCCTTTGTGCAAACTGCCGTCGGCCGACAATCTCAACAAGGAACGGGTCTGGGATTACCCATTAGTCGTCAATTTGTCCAACTCATGGGCGGAGAGATTCAGGTAGCCTCTCAAGTGGGGGTTGGCAGTCAATTTACCTTTGATTTACTCCTCCAACCCATTAAGGATCGACCCCACAGTTTCCCAATCTCCAGTCGAGTGATTTATTTAGCGCCCAATCAACCCACTTACCGCATTTTAGTGGTGGATGACTCCCCAGATAATCGCCTACTCCTAGAGGCTTTGTTACAAAGTGTCGGTTTTGAGGTGAAACAGGCCAGCAATGGACAAGAGGCGATCGCCCTTTGGGAAACCTGGAACCCCCATCTGATCTGGATGGACATTCGGATGCCTGTTATGGATGGACTCCAAGCCACCCAATATATAAAATCCCATCCTCAAGGGCAATCCACAGTCATTATCGCCCTCACGGCCAGCGCCTTTACCGAAGAGCGCCAGCAAGTCCTGGCCATCGGCTGTGATGACTATATCAGTAAACCCTTCCAAGACGAAGAGTTATTCCAGACCATGGCTAAATACTTAGACCTTACTTATGTTTGTGATTATACAGCGAACCGCCCCCCATCCTCTTCCTTCTCCGATTCCCTAGAAACCGTCTCAGACTCGACCCTACAGTGGGAGTTAATGCCCCAAGCGTGGTTACAGAACCTCTATCAAGCCGCGATCGAAGCCGATGCAGAATTAATCTTACAACTGATGGAGGAAATTCCTGAACCCCAGCAAAACCTAGTTACTTATTTAAATGATTTAGTCGATAATTTTGAGTTTGAAGTGATTACCCAAAAAATAAGTTCAGTGTTATATTAATAAAAGAGAATTTTTACAGTCAATAACTTCCTCTTGGATCGATCGAAATTTTCCTCAGAGTTTTATCCACCCAAAAAGTAACCAGCACCGTGGAATATACCAACCCAAAACACAACATATTACTCGTTGATGACACCCCAGAAAATTTACGTCTATTGTCAGACTTACTCAGTAGACAAGGCTATAAAGTTCGCAGTGTCATGAATGGCAGAACGGCCCTTAAGGCAGCTCAGGCAAAACCTCCAGACTTGATCTTACTGGATATTAATATGCCCGAAATAAACGGTTATCAAGTCTGTCAAGAACTCAAAACTATTGAGGTTACCAAAGAAATACCGATTATATTTATTAGTGCCTTAAACGAAGTATTCGATAAAGTTAAAGCCTTCCGAGTGGGTGGGTGTGACTATATCAGTAAACCCTTTCAAATCGAAGAAGTCTTAGCGAGAGTCAAGCATCAATTGCGACTTAAGTCAACACAAACCGAACTCAAACAATTAAACTTAAAACTAGAAGAAAGAGTCCAAGAGCGTACCCAAGAACTGCAAGAATCCAATCAAGCCCTAAGCCAAGAAATTCAAGAACGAAAGCGCGTTCAACAAAAACTTCTAGAAATGGCCCTGCATGACTCCTTAACTGGACTGCCCAACAGGGCCCTATTTATGGAACGACTCGAAGGAGCCATTCAAGCCCTAAAAGTAAATGCCGACCAAAAATTTGCCGTTCTCTTTCTAGACTGCGATCGCTTCAAAGTGATCAACGACTCCCTCGGTCACCTGGTGGGCGATCGCCTCCTCCAGGCGATCGCCCAACGGATCGGCACCCTCCTAAACTCCCACATGCTCCTCGCCCGCCTCGGAGGAGACGAATTTACCATCCTCGTAGAATCTTGCAGCAGCCTAGAAGAGATCGAAAAACTCGCAGAAACCATCCTCAACAGCCTCTCCCACTCCTTCCACCTCGAACACCACGAAGTCTTTATCAACGCCAGTATCGGCATCCTCCTCAGCCATCCGGACTACCACAAACCCGAATACGTCCTCCGGGATGCCGACACCGCCATGTACAAAGCCAAAGCCATGGGGAAAGGACAATACCACGTCTTTGACCCCACCCTGCACCAAAAAGCCCTCAAACGGCTCACCCTAGAAACCGCACTCCGCAAAGCCATAGAACACCAAGAATTCCTCGTTCACTACCAACCCATCATCAACCTACAAACCGGAAAAATTAGTGGATTTGAAGCCCTCGTGCGCTGGCAACACCCCCAAAAAGGACTCGTCAGCCCCGGCGAATTTATCCCCATCTGCGAAGAAACCGGCCTGATCAACGACATTGGCTATTGGGTCTTCCAGCAAGCCTGCAATCAACTCAAAATCTGGCAACAGACCCTCAAAAACGACAGGCTCAAAATCAGCATTAACCTCTCCGTCCGTCAATTCTCGCAAATGAACCTGATGGAAAAAGTGGCCGAAACCGTCACCAAAACCAAGATTTCGCCCCAATCCTTAACCATGGAAATCACCGAAAGTGCCCTAATTGACAACCCTACCCACGCCCGCACCCTACTCCATGAAATCCGAGACCAAGACATTCACATTTCCCTAGACGACTTTGGCACAGGCTACTCTTCCCTCTCCTACCTGCATACCCTACCCATTGATATCCTCAAAATCGATCGCTCCTTCATCAACCCCCTGAGTCAAGAAGAATCCGATCTCGGCCTGATTCCTCCCATTATTCAAATTGGCCAAACCCTGAAGATGAAAGTCGTCGCCGAAGGCATCGAAACCCCCGAACAACTAGAAATCCTCAGAAAACTCCAGTGTGACTTTGGCCAAGGCTATTGGTTTGCCAAACCTCTGAACATCAGAGAAGCCACAGCCCTGCTGCAATCTAATCCCCAATGGTAAACTCAACAAGATTAATGATTAATGAATTTAATGATTATTAACTTCCTAAATCCATGTTCCGATACCCATCCTTTCCTATCCTGGTCATCGCCCCCTTATTGGTCTCAAGTGCGATCGGTATCGCCCTGACAGCATGGGTATATTCCAGTCAATCCCTCCCGATCCCCCCAGGCATCTGGTTCGCCTGGACAATCTTACTGCTCACAACCAGTTTCGGCCTTAAACAAGCCCATACCCTCCACCGTAAACTACGCCAACACTCTCAAAATGAACCCACTCCAAGCGAATCCCCTGCAAGTGAACCCCTAGAGCCTCAGCACCCAGCAGATACCTCCCCCAACCTCTTACTAGCCCTAGAACAAACCTTAAACACCACCCCTGACTTCCCCAGTGCCCTGCACCTGATCCTAGAACAAATTTGTCAACTCACCGGTTGGAGTTACGCCGAAGCCTGGATTCCCACGGCTGACAAAAGCGCCCTCCAATGTAGCCCAATATGGCATCAAAATATCCAAACCCTCTCCCCAGACCACCGCATTGCCCTACAAGACTTCCGCCACTACACCGAAGGTCTGATTCTCCTCCCCGACGAAGACATTCCCGGACAAGTTTGGTATAGCAACAAACCCCAATGGTTTGGTAACCTCGCCCAAGATAATGATATTTTTTCCAGGGGAACCCTAGCCCAAAAAGTCGGTCTAGGGGCTGCCTTTGGCCTACCGATCCCCATTCCTGCCCAAGAAACCCTCACCCCTAACCTGATACCGAGACGCTCGGCAACTTTGGGGATTTTAGTGTTCTTTACCCATTATTCGTCCTTCCAAGATTCATACTGGGTTAAACAACTCTCCGATCGCGCCCTTGACTTTGGCAGAATTCTGCATCAAAAACAAGTCACCACCGAATTCAAAACCCTATTCAGTGCCATCACGGATGTTATTCTAGTCTTTGATGACCAAGGATATATTGTTAATATTGCTCCCACCACCCCCAAACCTCTTTATCAGATGCCAGCTCACTTGATCGGTAAAAGCGTACAAGATATCTTTGAACCCAATCAATCCGCGACCTTTATCAATTTGATCTGGCAAAGCCTCAATACTCAAACCACCCTACAAACCGAATATCAACTTACTATCGAAGATCAAATTCTCTGGTTTTCTGCCACCATTGCCCCCATTACTGATGTGTCGGGCATGGGGGATTCGGTGATTTGGATCGCCCGTGATATTACGGAGCGCAAACAAGTGATGGAAGCCCTCTCTGACGCTAAGGAAGCAGCAGAAAAAGCCAATCAGGCCAAAAGTCATTTTCTGGCGAAAATGAGCCATGAACTGCGAACTCCCCTGAATGCAATTCTCGGTTTTACCCAAGTGATGATCCGCCATCTGAGCGCGAATCAGCGTTCCCTGACTGGAACTCAAATTGAGGATCATTTTGGCTATCTGAAAGTGATTCATAACAGTGGAGAACATCTATTAGACCTGATTAACGATTTGTTGAACTGGTCAAAAATCGAAGCTGGTAAAATGGAGTTGCATCAAAGTCGGTTTAATTTATATGACATGCTCAGTACCCTCTATCAAATGTTTAAGCTCAAGGCCGAGCATCAAGGGTTAAGGTTGTCCTTTGAAGTGGATACTCATGTGCCTCCCTTCATTGAAGGAGATTCAGGTAAAATCCGCCAAGTGTTGATTAATTTGTTGGGGAATGCTCTCAAGTTTACCCCTGAAGGTGGCATAAGAGTGGGAATCCATTGGCGCGAGGATCGGTCTCTAGAAGAGGCACTCTTAATCTGTGAAGTACAGGATACGGGGATTGGCATTGCACCGAGTGAATTGACTCATCTGTTTGAACCCTTTGTACAAAGTTCGGGCGATCGCGGATTTCAAGAAGGTACGGGTTTAGGATTACCCATTAGTCAGCAAGTGGTGGAACTGATGGGAGGAAAACTGACCGTAGAATCTGAGGTGGGTAAAGGTAGTCGGTTTCAGTTTACGCTACCGATTAAGCGGGAAACCCTGGGGACATCCTCAGACCCCATAGAGTATGAAGTTCCAGCCGCTCTGAGACCGAATACGACTCCCCTAGAAACTCCAAAAGAAAAGGTTGAAGAGGAAGACCTCAGCTATGTTCAAGCTTCAGATTGGGAAAAACTCCAACAGGCAACCTTAGCCGCCGATGAGGAACTACTACTGAATTTGATTGAAACTATTTTTACTCCCAATTCCCAGATGCGAGAGTGCTTAACTGAATGGGTGTATGATTTTCAATTCGATCGCGTGGATCGGTTGATTCGCGAGCAACTTTCTCAAAAGGCTAACGGATTATGACCCTCGATCGCATCACCGGCAAGATTAAACAGGGATGGAAACACATCCGATCGGGACGTATCCGACACAAAATTGGATCGGGTTATGCCTTAGCCATCGGTACGGGGTTAGCCGGTTCCTTGATTGGTATGGTGGTGGCCGATTATTATCAAGGACAGGGAATGATGCAATTGGCTGATGCCAATATTCAAGCCCAATTGTTGGCTCATTTTCAGGTAGAAATCGAGAGAGCCGAACGATTAGCGGTTTTGCTGGGCACAGTCGCAGGCGATCGCCAAGCCTCACAACTCTATCAACAGCAGCTCAATGATAACCTCATAGAAATTCAGGAGACCGAAGAAGAGCTACAAACCTTTATCACCGGAAATCCTGCCTGGTTAGTCACGCCTGTAGAGAGCTTCGAGCCATTTCTAGACCAGTATACTCAAGCCTTAGTTGAGTACAGCGATCGCATCCAAGACATTGTTAATCAACCCAATACTCCCTTACAAGAGCGCAAAACTCAACTGCGCTCCCTGATTCTCTCCGAGCAACAGCAAGAATTAGACCAACTGGCAACAACCCTCGATGGACTCCTCGCCATGGCTCAACAGCAAGCTAGACAAGCAGAAGTCGAACTCGAAAATGCCCAAGGTCTGGAAAAAAGTATTATTATCATCAGTAGCCTCTTAGCCGTGGCGATCGCCGGTTGGATTGCCCTTCGTACCACCGAAGACATCCTCAGCCCCCTCGAACAACTCACCGACTTAGCCAGCACCGTCACCCAACAAGAAAACTGGCAACTGCGAATGCCCATTAACACCCAAGACGAAATCGCCTCCTTGGGGAAAACCCTCAACGCCCTCATGGAACGAGTCCAACACCGTACCGAGCAACTCCTCGAAGCCAAAGAATCCGCAGAACGAGCCAATCAAGCCAAAAGCACCTTCCTCGCCAAAATGAGCCATGAACTGCGTACCCCCCTCCATGCCATTCTCGGATTCACGCAAATCATGGTCAAAGACCAACATTTACTCGACCAACATCAAGAACAACTCCAAACCATCTACAGCAGCAGCCAACATCTGCTCGGCCTAATTAATGACATCTTAGATTTATCCAAAATCGAAGCCGGAAAATTAGAGCTTTTACCCCACCACTTTAATTTACCCACATTTATTCATCACTTAGAAAGCATGTTGGAGTTCAAAGCCAAAAAAAAAGGCCTCCATCTGAACATCGACATCCAAACCCATGTCCCCCAATCCCTCTACACCGATGAACAGAAACTGCGCCAAATCTTACTCAACTTACTCAGTAATGCAATTAAATTTACCGACAAAGGCA
The DNA here is from genome assembly GCF_030068445.1 of Roseofilum halophilum BLCC-M91. Classification (GTDB taxonomy): domain Bacteria; phylum Cyanobacteriota; class Cyanobacteriia; order Cyanobacteriales; family Desertifilaceae; genus Roseofilum; species Roseofilum halophilum. The sequence goes on from NZ_JAQPOK010000087.1 coordinate 35,741, forward strand.
GCGTTTCTCTCACCCTCACCCTTGGCGATCGACCCGACACTCTACAATTTACCGTCTCCGATACCGGTATGGGGATAGCCCCCGAAGAATTAGACCAACTCTTTCAGCCCTTTGAACAAACCCAAAGTGGCAAACAATCCCAGGAAGGAACCGGACTCGGATTAACCATTAGCCGCCAATTGGTTAACCTCCTGGGAGGAAACCTGAGTGTATCGAGTGAAGTTAACCAAGGCAGTGTGTTTCGCTTTGACCTCCCCCTAATCTCTAACCCAGTGGCAGCAGAATCCATAGCCGGGCTTGAGCGCAGAATCATAGGAATTGCCTCCACAGACCAAACCTATCGTATTTTAGTCGTTGATGATAAATGGGAAAACCGGGAAATCCTTCGCGCTTTACTCACCCCTTTAGGGTTTGAAGTGCTACAAGCCACCCAAGGAGAAGAAGCCCTAACGCTCTGGGAACAAGAAGCGATCGATCTGATCCTAACCGATATTCAGATGCCCCTCCTCGATGGTTATGGGCTAACCGCCAGCATCCGTCAACGAGAACAACAACGCGCTCTCCCTCCCGTTCCCATCATTGTCACCACAGCCAGTACCTTTGAAGAAGAGCGCCAACAGATGTTGAACATAGGATGCAATGATTTAGTCCATAAACCCTTTCCTGAAGCCCTGATTTTAGAAAAACTTGCCCAGTATTTAGGACTCGAATATACTTATGAATCAGAACCCCAAAGCGGCGATCGCCACGAACCCTCCCCTCCCCTTACCTCTGAGAACCCCGACTCCTCTCTGTCAGCAGCCATGGCTCAACAACCGATAGAATGGATTGCTGCCTTACAGAAAGCCGCCACTGAAGCCGATACCGATTTAATTTTGCCCTTAATCAACCAATTGCCCACCTCCCAATTAGAATTGAGACAGCACTTAGTCAATTGGGTGAATAATTTCCAGTTTGAAGCAATTTGTGAGATAACAGAAGAGTGCATTCTCCAAGAAAGTAACCAGTTTATTGCTCGCTAAGATCTCCAATCGTTCCATTCCATAGTGCCGCCTAGCTTGCTTGCGATCTAATGAATCACTCCACCGATCCCCCAGAACCCGCTAATATTCTCCTGATTGATGATCTGCCCAACAATCTTCGCTTGTTGTCGAGTTTGTTAACCAAGCAAGGGTATAAAGTCAGAAGTGTGATTAATGGAGCCATGGGATTGAAAGCGGCTCGCGCAAAACCGCCGGATTTAATTTTGCTCGATATTAATATGCCCGATCTCAATGGGTATCAAGTGTGCGAACAGTTAAAACAAACTGAAGTCACTCAAGACATCCCCGTAATTTTTTTGAGCGCCTTAGATGATGTCATTGATAAAGTCAAAGCCTTCCGCGTCGGTGGCTCAGATTATATTACCAAACCCTTTCAAATTGAAGAAGTCATTGTGCGCGTGCAAAATCAGCTACAGCTTCGTCAAGCCCAAAAAATGCTGGCCGAGCAGAATATAATTTTAGAGCAAGAAATCTGCGATCGCACAAAAATTCAGGCTTCCCTAGAAGAGCGAGAAATAGAACTCCAGCAGCAAACAGAACGCTTAGAAGCAGCTTTAACCAAAATACAGAACACTCAATTACAACTGGTTCAAAGTGAAAAAATGGCCAGCCTGGGACAGCTTGTTGCTGGAATTGCTCATGAAATAAACAATCCGGTTAGTTTTATTTATGGCAATGTGCATTATGTCAATGATTATTTAGATAACTTGGTCGATACCATCAAAATTTATCAGAAAAGTTATCCTGAACCGACAGAAGAGATTAAAGCATTTACGGAAGAAATTGATTTAGATTTTGTCATTGATGACCTCAAGACCATGATCGGTTCGATGGAAAACGGTGTAGAAAGAATTCATGGTATAGTTTTAGGACTGCGGACGTTTTCTAGACTGGATGAAGCCGCGATTAAATCCGTCGATTTACATGAAGGAATTGAGAGTACCTTATTAATTGTACAACATCGATTGCAGGAAACTCGCGATCGACCCCCGATTCAAGTGGTGAAACACTATGGTGAGTTACCTAAAGTCACTTGCTATTCTGGGCAAATTCATCAAGTTTTTCTTCATTTGATTGAAAATGCTATTGATGCGATAGAAGATAAACCATTGGGTTATTGGACTTCGGCGGATGCTATTCCCACCCTAGAGATTAGCACGAAACTTATGAATGACCATGAAGTGCAAATTTGTTTTAAGGATAACGGAGTGGGGATTGAGGATGATATTAAAACGCAAATTTTTAATCCATTTTTTACTACTAAATCTGTGGGTAAAGGCAGTGGATTAGGTCTTTCTATTTGTTATAAAATTATTGTGGAGGAACATCAGGGAGAACTAAGTTATTCCCGATTGCCTGATGGAGGAAGTCAATTTATGCTTCAAATTCCTGTTCATTGCAAAGAAACAATGTGATACAGCGCTTTGCATCCTCTGTGGGGGAATGAAGAGTAATGGCTAATTACCAATTACCAATTACCAATTACCCATTACCAATTACCCATTACCCATTACCAATTACCAATTACCCATTACCCAATGGGGCGAGTTCCCGGATAAACGGCATGAATGCATCGACTTCCAGAGTGGGGTAAACTGCGTTGATAGGAGGCTTCTGTGGGTTGTCCCCAACCGAGTTGCAGTAAGATTTCTAAGTAAGAAGAATTTTCCCATTTGTAAATCAGGGCCCATTGGGTGCGTTGGGAAATGGGTTCAATTTCTTGATGGGTAATCTGTTGATATCGCCGACCATCAGCAATAAAGATATCCATAGCGACAGTCACTTGATGCCAAAAGTGGAGAATTTTAGATTTGGCTTGTTGCAGGATGTCTAAATCTTGGGGTAAGGCAATGAGTTGATCGTGAATGGCAGGATAGCGCAAGGTTTGTCCGCCAATGATAATGTCTTGCCAGATAATTCCGGAAACTTGATATTCTCTCTGATAGCGGTGAATGGTGGATTTAAAGTCTTTGTAAGCGATAAAGTTTTGCACCCCTTCAACGGCTACAAATTGGTCGATAATTGGGTGACCAGAGAGCTGAATGTTGAGACTCAAACGCTCTCCTCTCATACAAGCTTGACGCTCTTGGGCCAATATGGCAATTAAATCTTCAGTGCTGTAGACCTGGGACATAGCAAAGGAGTTTATTGGCCATTCGTTGAGGTGGTTGAGGTCGGGTGTTGAACTCTTCAAAGGAGTAGGAAAATAAGGCTAAGGGCAAACTTGGGCTTACTGAGTTAGCTCGGTGACCGTTTGCTGAAGTTGGGAAATCGCCTGTAATTGGCGATCGTTGGTGGATTGAATTCCAGTTATCCCCTCTTGCAGTTGCTCCACTTTTTCCCGATATTGGGCCAGTTGATCTTGCAGGGGTTGGAGCATTTGTTCATAAATCTCCACTTGACTTCTTGCTTGTGCCCATTGTTGCTCTTGTTGAGCTAAGGTTTCTTCCAATTGCTTAATTTCATTGCGCTTGGTTTCTTGATCGGCCATTTGGCTATTCACCAGTTCCTCTGCTTGCCCAATTGCCGATTGAATCTGACTTATTTCTGCTTCCATCCGTTGCATTTGTTCGCTTTGCTGTTCTCGTTGGCTTTCGGCCGCTTCCAAGGCTGGGCTAAAATCGAGCAGTGCTTCTCCTCCAGCTTCCACAGGATAACCTTGTCTGCGCCGGAGAATACTGACATGGGTCTTATAAACAAATTCTCTCTCGGCTAAATTTCGCCGCGACCCCACTAAAGATTCATTCAGGAAATCATAGCTTTCTTGTTCGCTGGATAATTCGGTTTCTAAACTGAGGCGATCGTATTCACTGGCTTGTTCAATTTTCTGCTTAAGTTCATCAATGGCCTCCATCTGATACCCTAACTCTTCCTCCTGATCCTTAACAAACCCCGATGCCCGTTTCAGGTCTTGTTCCAAGTCCTCCACCCGTTTTTGTAGTTCATCAATGGGCATATTTTCCAGAGTCTGGCGATCGACGGTGACTGCGGGTTTCCCTGATGCTTCCGACAACTGCTGAAGCTGTTGACACAACTGTTCAGTCTGACTCAAGTGAGTTTGCATCGGTGAGAGTAACTCTTGCTTAATTTGGAGGATACTCTGCTGAGTTTTCAAATCGACCTGTGCCTTTTCCAGAACCGTTTGCGCCTCGTTCCACTCCTGCCAACGGCCTTCAATCGTCTGCTTGAGTTGCTCTACTTCCCCTTGCTGTTGACTGGTTTGCCCTTTTGACTGCTCCAGTTGCTGCCAATGTTGGTCGAGAACCTGCTGCTGTTCTGAGACGGCCGTCGTCATCTGTCCCACTGCTTCTCGCAGGCTTTCCGTTGGCGAAACAGCCTCGGACAAAGACTGTAAAGACTGTCGAATTTGGTCTGCTTTCTCTTCATCAAGTATGGAAGCTGACGAGAGTTCGCCCTGTTGTTCTTCTAGTCGTTGTTGTTCGCCCCGCAAATGGGCCCAAGCGCCTTCCAACTCCTGACTTTTGCGCTCAAACTCCTCCCGTTGTCGCTCGGCCTCCTCCGATAAAGACTCAATTTCCTGTCGCTTCTCCTCTAGTTTCTCCGCTTCGTCCTCCAACTGAGCCAGCTCATCTTCTCGCGCTACCAGCTCCATTTCCCGACGATTTAGCTCCTGGGCTTGAAAGGTCAAGGACTGTTTCCACTGCTCAATTTCCTCCTCCTGGCCTTCAAATTTTCCTTGAAGGGTGGAAAACTTCTGTAAAATCCCAATTAAAGGACGCGCTGCATCTTGAGGGGGTCGTTGAATCTTTTTATTGGCCACCTCTACCAAAACCAGCGCTCCATCTTTTAAGGTTCCCGGTTCTGCCAATTCAATCAGTTCTTCAGAGACCGAACTCCAATTCTGTTCGCTGCGCTGACACGCCAGCAGTTTCACCATGGCTTTATTGCCCATGAACCCCTTTTGGATTTGTACTTCCGCTAGATAAAGCACGCTGATAGTCCTCGTTTATGCGTCCACCAATCAAATGATCCTGGGGTAAACTCTCCCTGATCTTTACTTTATTTTGACTGCTCTAGCCAATTTAGGGAAACCCCTGCATTGGTTTCTTTTCCCCATCACACCTGAATCTAGGGTCAGGGTGAGGTTCTGAAGCCATTGTATAGAGCCAAGAGAGGATGAGCTGCGATCGATTCATCCCTATGACGATCCTATCTCAAGTGAAGCCGCAACTAGCTTTACAAAATTTATTACTGTCTTAAACTAAGGCAATGACAAACTCGCCGTCAGGAATCCACTCGGATAAGTTCAGGGATGTTTCAAGATTTATTTCCCATTGCCATTAGTTTAGCTTAAAAGTTACCAACCGTTATCAACTGCGACCGTCTAATCTGACTTCAAGGGAATACCTGCCATCGTAAGGACTTACAATAGCTTTAGGGCAGCTTTAGGGCAATGGATTCCCCCAGAGAATTCAGCCTGGACTTTGAGCCGTAGCAGAACGTAACCAACGTAATGAACACCGAATGCAGGGACAGTTAAGCGAGATTGATATTCGCAGCATTTTCCAGCTCATTGAGTTGGGACAGCGCACTGGGGAATTGTGTGTTGAGAGCTATAGTCCTCAACCTCATTTTAATCGAGGCGATCGCCCCCAGCGTCTGCCCCCTCAATGTTGGTTTGTTTTTTTTGCCAATGGCAAAATTATTTATGCCGGTTCAGATGCAGACAATTCTCTGGTGCGCCTACGTCATCATCTGCATCGCTATGGATTATCTACTACCCTCGATCCGATCAGGGTTCCCACCATTGCGGCCACGAATGCGCCGGAATATGGTTACCTGTGGGCGATGCTAGAAAACCACAGCCTCACCCCTGCCCAGGGAAGAAGTATCATTAAAAGCATGGTTCAAGAGACCCTATTCGATCTGCTCTCTTTGCATAATGGCTCATTTATGTTTGAATTGGGCCCTCCTTTAGCGCCCCAACTCACGCCTCTGGAAATTGGCCCCTTAGTTACGAAAGTCCTCAAACAGGTTCAAGAATGGAACCAACTCCATCCCCATATTCAATCGCCCGATCAATGTCCTGTCCTCTGTGATGCCCCAGCCCTGAGCAAAAACCTGAACCCAAAGCGATTTAAGATTCTGTCGGCTTGGGCTAACAAACAAACCTCAATTCGCCAAATTGCCCGTTACTTAAATGGGGATATTCTCACGGTGGCCAAAGCGATGTATCCCTTTGTGCAAAAGGGCTGGGTTCAATTAACTTATCTGAGTTCTTCAGAATCGGATTGGATGCCCGAAGACCTCAAGCCCGTTCGCCCCCCCCGTGTTGTTTTTATTGATGATGGGGTAGCCTTATGTAAAGCGGTTGAACAGATTCTCAAAGCCAGTGGTTATGAAGTGGCAGGGATCACCAATCCTCTACGGGCCTTGAGTTTAGTGTTTCAACTCAAACCGGATTTAATTTTGTGTGATATCGCCATGCCAGAATTAGATGGTTATGAAATCTGTGCGATGTTACGGCGATCGAGCCTATTTCGGCAAACTCCGATTGTGATGCTCACGGGCAAAGATGGGTTTATCGATCGCCTTAAAGCCCGGATGGTAGGAGCCACTGACTATCTGACCAAACCCTTTGGTCAAGGGGAGCTGTTGATGGTTCTGGAAAAATATATTGGCAAAGGAGGAGGAACTGACCCATCTCCCGATCGCATTCTTGATGATGCGATCGCCTCAGAACTCGACTTGGAACCCCTCAAGCCCCCCTCTGGAGACCTTCCCCAACCCTAACCCCTTTACCTTTTCCCTCTCTGACCTAAAAATCCAATTAAGTGGCCAGATAGGGCACTTTATTCGATAAATTAGAGAGACTTGAAGCGCTCAACCCTAGTCAAGTGAGTTAGCCCTTCAACCCCAACTTTAAGGACACGATAGCAAAGTAGTAGGATACCCCTATGAGTAGCGTTTTAGTAGTAGAAGATAGCCCCGCCCAACGGCAGATGATTATCGACCTGCTCAAAGAAAGTGGTCTCACAGTTACCACTGCCAGCGATGGCGTAGAAGCGATCGAAAATATTCAAAGTAGTCTTCCCGATTTAGTGGTTTTGGATATTGTTATGCCCCGTATGAATGGTTATGAAGTCTGTCGGCGAATCAAAAATGACAAAAAGACTCAGCATGTTCCTGTGGTCATGTGTTCCTCGAAAGGAGAAGAGTTTGACCGCTATTGGGGCATGAAACAAGGGGCAGATGCTTACATCGCTAAACCCTTTCAGCCTACCGAGTTGGTCGGAACAGTTAAACAACTTTTACGCAGCTAATGGCGAGCCTCAAGATTGCCCCTCAGAACGCCCAAACCGATAAGATTATGGTAGGTAATTCCGAATTATTCAATGAAGTTGACTCCGAACAGGTAACCGAGTTTCAGGAACTGCAAAATCCTGAAGGAGAGTTACATCTGCGGTTTTTTCTGCCCTCTGGCCATGAACTGGCCCTGAGTGCTATTGGGATTAAGGAAGTGTTTGAATCTCCTCCGGATCGCATTACTCCGATTCCCAATGTCTCTCCCCTACTGTTGGGAACCATGAATATTCGCGGCCGGGTCATTTGGGTGGCTGACCTGGGACAGTTCCTCGGAGAGCAGACCCCCTTAAATACCGATCGCTCCGAACTGCCCGTGATTGCGATCGAAGACCAAGATACTATGTTAGGTTTGGCCATAGATCGCATGGGAGGAATGGATTGGTTAGATGTGGAACAACTCCAACGAGCCACCAATATTGCTGATACCATGGAACCGTTTGTACGGGGCGAATGGGTCATTGATGAGGAAAACAACCAATATTTATGGTTGCTCAACCAAGTGGCTATTTTGCGATCGGCTCGTTGGGCAGCCTAAAATTGGTATAACCTGATAAACCTAAAGATCAACACACTTAACTATCAATCTGAGATCATAATATAGTCAAAGCAAGTAAATTAAATCAACAAGTCAAACTATCGTGTTTTGGGGGAGGCTCTGGGATGGATTATGCAACAGAATATCAACAAGCAGAAACGGCTTATGTTCAAGGACGCTATGAAGATGCGGCCTCAATTATCGATCACTTGGTAGAACACTTTCCCGACGATCCGAATTCTCATTTACTCAGAGGCCATATTTACTGTTATGGATTACAAGAATATACAGTTGCCCGTGAAGAATATGAATCAGTATTAAAAATCACTTCCGATCAAGTCTTTATGGATTATGCGAACCAAGGATTGGAAGATGTGGAACAATTCTCGACCTACCATACCATGGGAGCAGACTTTGAAGGAGATACCTCCAGTCAAATCCCCCCCATGGACGACTTGGATGAGGACGAAATTGCTTCAGAATGGCAAGATTTAGACCTCCAGGGAGAAGAACAAGAAGAAGAAGTTATTCATACCGAAATGATGGGCAATCCTACCCTAGGTGATGCCGAAAGTCTAGATGAATCTGCCTTGCTTGATGAAACCGATGAATTCATAGAAGAGGCAGATCTAGCAGATCTAGAAGCAGAACCGACCTTCAACACCCCGGACGATTTAGACTTAGACGTAGAGGAAGCTTCCTGGAACGAAGAATTAGCCGAAGAAGATGACCCCTTTACCGTAGACCAATCCCAACTCGAAGAATTCCAGGAAGAAGAAACCTTTGAAGATGATATCTTTGCCGGAGAATCCTTAGCAGAGTTACAAGAAGAATCCGATGACCTGCAAGAAGAAGCCTTCTCCCCCTTTGACACCGATGTAGATCTCATAGAAGAAACGGGAGAACTCTTAAATGGTGACGAAGGTATAGCCTTTGATCCCTCGGAATTTCCAGACGAAGAACCCGCCTTCAATAGCAGCCCATCCGTTTCCGAAAACCTAGGGGTTGAAACCTCTGAACAAGAAGCCTTAGCTCCTGAATCTTCTGAGTTCGTAGAAGATCGGCCAACTCAAGGACTAACCATGGGAGAGAGTCCCACCTTATTTGTCGGTGGAACCTCTCACTCAGCCAATGGACATCAGGAAAATGGGGGAGACATATCCCTGAGCAAAAATGGCCGTAATGGCTCAATGGCAAGCGATCAAACCCTATCAGATAGTCATCTCTGGCAAGGTATTGGCGATGAGGATAGTTTTGATGGCAATGGCACTCATTCCGAGGAAATCACGGATTTTACCGAAACCGGGTTTGATACAGAATCCGGTTTTCATACAGAAAGTTTTGGATTTGATGACGATTTAGAACAATTTGACACAGAGTCAGAAGTCTCAGAAGCCAAAAATGGCAATGGGGCAGTGGATTTTCTCGATGAATTTGATGCCTTCGATGATAAAGTTCTGGATGAATTTTCTGGCTTTGATGAACCCTCATCAGATTTTTCCAAGGACTTTAAGGACAATTCCATGAATGGCATGAACACTCATGGATTCAAACTCGATGAAGATGCCGATCCCAGTGATGATAATTCCGCCTTGCTCGAAGAAGAGATGTTTAGTATCTCCAATAATACGGATACCATTCCCACCTTTGCGGGTAAATCTCAACGGCAAGTAGAACCGAGTGTCTCCGTAGATCAAGGGGTATTGAGCTTCTTTGATAATGCGCCTCTGATTAGTAAGAATGTTTATAGTGCGATCGCCACTGGACTCAGTTCCGCCTTTGCCATTGCTGCCGTAATCTATGCTACAGCAAGTGATGCCAAAGCCTTTAGCAAACTAGCCATGATTATACTACCGGGCGGTTTATCCGGTGCAACCACTTACGTCCTAGGGCGAAAAGTAACAAGTCAGGTCAAACAAACTACGGACGAACTGCAAACCCAATTTGAAAAAGTAGCCTCCGGACAACTGGGAGCGCAAGCCACCGTCTATGGCGAAGACGAACTGGGCTATCTGGCAGAGAGCTTCAACGTCATGGCCAGAAACGTCCTCACCACCATGAGTGAGTCCCAACGCAAAGCCGCCGAAAACGAATCCGCCAAAGAAGACCTGCAACGGCAAGTGATTCGCCTACTCGACGACGTAGAAGGAGCCGCTCGCGGAGACCTCACCGTTCAAGCCGAAGTCACTGCCGACGTACTCGGAGCCGTAGCCGACTCCTTTAACCTCACCATTCAAAACCTGCGGGAAATTGTACAACAGGTTACCGTAGCCGCTCGGCAAGTGAACAAAGGCTCGGCAGAAAGTGAAGCCTTTGCACGGGGGTTAGCGGCTGATGCCTTGAGGCAAGCGGAAGAACTAGCGGTCACCCTGAATTCGGTACAAATGATGACCGACTCCATTCAACGGGTAGCAGAAAGCGCCCGCCAAGCCGAAGCCGTTGCCCGCTCTGCAAATGACACCGCCCGCCGAGGGGGAGAATCCGTAGAGAGAACCGTAGCCGGTATTTTAGAAATTCGAGAAACGGTGGCAGAAACGACCCGGAAAGTCAAACGGTTAGCGGAATCCTCCCAAGAAATTTCCAAGATTGTGGCCTTGATTGCCCAAATCGCCTCCCGAACCAATTTACTTGCCCTCAACGCCAGTATTGAAGCCGCCCGTGCCGGAGAAGCCGGTCGCGGATTTGCCATTGTTGCCGATGAAGTCCGACAGTTGGCAGACCGGGCAGCTAAAGCGTCTAAAGAAATTGAACAAATCGTATTGCAAATCCAAAGTGAAACGGCTGGGGTAATGCAAGCGATGGAAGAAGGAACTCAACAGGTCATTCAAGGGACAAACTTAGCCAAAGAAGCGGCGAAATCCCTAGAAGATATTATTCAAACCAATAACCGGATTGATGTCTTGGTGCGCTCCATTGCTGCTGATACCGTGGAACAAACGGAAACCTCACGAGCAGTAGCTCAGGTCATGCAATCAGTGGAATTGACTGCCCAAGAAACGTCTCAAGAGTGCGGACGGGTTTCACAGGCGTTGGCGAGTCTGGTGAATGTGGCACGGGATTTGCTCACGGGTGTGGAACGATTCAAAGTCGATCCCAAAAGCCGTTAGGACGAGAGGTTAAGCTGGAATGGGTGGCATCAGGGTGTACAACTGAAGGACGCTATCACTGACAGGATGCGAAGGTTAGGGGAGCAAAAGAACCATGGATCAGGAACAATTAGACCGAATAATGGGCTACTTCTTAGAGGAAGCGAAAGATAATCTCAGGATCATTGAACAGGGATTGTTGAATTTAGCTGAAACTGTCCAGGATTCTGAACTGGTTAATGAAGTCTTTCGAGCTGCCCATTCGATTAAAGGCGGCTCGGCCATGTTAGGAGCCAGCAGTATAAAAAAAACGTCCCACCAGCTAGAAGATTATTTTAAGTTCATCAAAGACAGACCGACTCAGGTTAACCCCAAATTAGAATCTTTACTGCTACAGGTTTTTGATGGACTCAGTGAGTTAGTGGAAAACTTAGAAGAGAGTGAAGGGGACTCTCATGCTAAGGATGCAGAAATTATGGCTTCCTTAACTCCCTTGTTTGAGAGTGTGAATCAGATGATCGCCATGGAGAACAATGGGGTAGATGCCACAGCAAAAGAGCCAAGGGGAATGTTTCCTGCGATCGCAACACCATCAGTGTCCAGTTCAGTGTTAGCCTATAGAGCGTCTAACCTCCCCGATCCTGAAGAGAGCGCCAAGCATTTAGTTTTCCAGAGTGATGTGCCCACCCAATTACGGCAAATGCTCGAAGGGTTCAAGCAACCTGATACGGCAAAAAGTCGCAAAAAGTTAGCTCAAATCTGTTTTAGCTTAAGACAAGCGGGGGAAAACTTTGATATTAACCCCTGGGTGGAGTTAGTGAAATTGGCTCAAGGAGCGATCGCCAACAGGGATCATCTCTATGCCGATCTTGCCCCCATCATCATTAAAGAACTTAAAAGCGCTAGAGACTTGGTGTTAGCCGGTACACCAGAGCAGATTAAACCCAGTCAAGCGCTGTTAAATCTTCAATCTGAACCGTCTCTTACCACGTCCCCAAGTGATGCTGAACTCGACACCTTATTAAGAATGGGAACCACTCCCCCAGAAGACACTGTACAGAATGCTTCCTCTAAAGGAGGGCGATCGGACAACACTCCCCCCCCACTCGATCCCCCCAGATCGTCATCACAACGCATCGGGCCAGAAGTTGGACTCAGTGAACTCAGCACCTTAGCCGATCTATTTGAAGGAGAAACCTCAGATATTGAACTCGGTTGGGAAACAGACCTCTCTTCTGCTTCCCTAGAGGACACTGAAAACTTAGACTCCTCAGAAGTCGATGACATGGGTGACCTCTCCGATTTCTTAGTCGATGATTTTTCCAATGAGCGATCGGAAAAGACGACAGACAATTTAGGACAGAATCTATCCAACAACGAACTTTTTAACTTAGACTCCGAAAACCCCGAAGATGATCTAAAAGACTTACTAGAAATTGAGCCAACCGTTATGTCAAATAATCAAAATAAACCTCAAGACCCTGAATTATCCGATTTGTTTGCGAATGATAATGACTTGGAATTATCCACCTCAAACAACTCTAATGATATCGATGAATTATTGCAAATCGATATCGATTCATCAGAAAACGATCGATCCTTAGAAGACTTAGATTTTGAAATAGATGACACAGAACAAACCGAAAAATCAGACTTCAATTTAGATTTCGAGTCCAATTCATCACTTGAAGAATCGAAAAATTTATCTGAAATTGATAATCTTTTAGAAATAGAAGAAGAATCTAGCTCCGAAAACCTAGATCGTAATTTTGACAACTTCAATCAGTTGTTTGATGATTTGTCCGGAGATATAGAAACCACCAATAGTGGTGAATTAGAGTCAGAACTAGACGTGCAGCCAGACGACACCAGCAGCGAGTCAGACGACATATTTGGATTAGAAGAATCCTCAACTGATGAATCCCTAGAGTTAGAAGACTTCAGTGACACAGAAGAATTAGGAGATCTTTCTCTCACCGACGACAGCAACAGCGAGTCAGAAGACATATTTGGATTAGAAGAATCCTCAACCGATGAATCCCTAGAGTTAGAAGACTTCAGTGACACAGAAGAATTAGGAGATATGTCTCTCACCGACGACAGCAACAGCGAGTCAGAAGACATATTTGGATTAGAAGAACCATCAGCAGATGAATCCCTAGAGTTAGAAGACTTCAGTGAAACAGAAGAATTAGGAGATATTTCTCTCACCGACGACAGCAACAGCGAGTCAGACGACATATTTGGATTAGAAGAATCATCAGCAGATGAAGCTCTAGAGTTAGAAGACTTCAGTGACACAGAAGAATTAGGAGATATGTCTCTCACCGACGACAGCAACAGCGAGTCGGACGATATATTTGGATTAGAAGAACCATCAGCAGATGAATCCCTAGAGTTAGAAGACTTCAGTGACACAGAAAAATTAGGAGATATGTCTCTCACCGACGACAGCAACAGCGAGTCAGACGACATATTTGGATTAGAAGAACCATCAGCAGATGAATCCCTAGAGTTAGAAGACTTCAGTG
>NZ_JAQPOK010000088.1 GCF_030068445.1 Roseofilum halophilum BLCC-M91
CGGTAATGGGTAATGGGTAATGGGTAATGGGAAAACCATTTTTTACGCTATGCGTGCCCATTCTTCAGGCTTTTCATGGGACAACACTCTCAAGGAACATTTCGATTACTGTACCTCATAACATCGAAAAACGCTGTAAGGAGTTAGGGAGCGAGATATTAAGAAGTTAGGGAGCGAGACGCTCCCACTCCTTAATATTAAAGGTTTTAGGAGTGCGGGCATCTTGCCCGCTTGTTCGATATCAAAGCTATAGCAAGGCGCGATCCCATTCTGCAACCTGACTACCAATTACCCATTACCCATTACCCATTACCTATTACCGCGCGTTTCATGTCTGCGAAGCAGAAAGCGCTATAACTCTGGATTCTATGCCTAGGCTTGGGGGGTGGGGTCGCCATATTTGATTAAGAGGGCGATCGCCAAACTGACGGCTAAAATCACCACCATACTGAGCGCGGAGCCAAATCCCCAGTTCTGAGTCGCGCCCAGAAACTGGTTATAAATCAAACGAGCTGCGGTCATACTGGATGCACCTCCAAGCAGCTCCGGATTGACAAAATCCCCTAAACTACTGATAAAGACCAATAGACTCCCGGCGGCAATACCTTGGAAGGTTTGGGGAACGGTAATTTTCCAGAATCCTTGTATGGGGGTTGCGCCTAAATCGGCTGATGCTTCTAATAACCGTTTATCGAGCTTTTCCAGGGCTGAATAGAGAATTAATACCATATAGGGCAAAAAGCTGTAACTCATGCCAATGAGAACGGCTGGCCATTCATTAAGCAGATTTAAGGGGGGCAAACCGATACTGGTGATAATGCTATTGAATACGCCTGTCCGTCGGAGGATGGTGATCCAGGCATAGGAGCGCAACAGGGAAGAAGTCCACAGGGGCAGCACAAAGCCCAAGAGGATTAAATTTTGCCAGCGTTTGGGGGCGTTGAGGGCGATCCAATAGGCAACCGGGAAACCCAAAAGTAGGCAAATGGTCGTTGTTCCGATCGCAAAAAAGAGCGATCGCCCAATCACTTGCAGATAAACCGGTTCAAATACCCGCAAATAATTCTCCAATCCCGAAGGATTCACCACATCCCCCGGTCGAATATTGGGCACTAAACTTAACTCAAAAATTACCAGAGTGGGTAACACTAAAAGCATTAAAAGCCACAAACCAGCAGGCCCTAGGAGGACGCTGGGGCCAATCAAAGTTGACCAACGGCGTTTAGGAGTCGGCATTTCAGTTGACTGGGATTCAGAAGGAACAGTTGAAGACATAAAGTGCTTCGCGCGGTAATGGGTAAAAATTTAACTTTCTTGCTCGTTTAACTACTGGTTAATTGAGTCCAATAGCGGTCATAGAGTTGGGCAATATCGTCTTTCACGGGCGAAACACTTTCACAGTTAGCTAAAATCTCTGGAGCCGGAAACAGGGTACGATCGCCTTGAATCTCCTCCGGTAATTGTTCATAGGCGACTCGATTCGCCGTAGCAAAACTGAGGCGCTTCGTAATTTCAGCCGCTACCGCCGGTTGTAACATGAAATTAATCCAAGCATAGGCCCCATCTGGATTAGGAGCTGTTTTGGGAATCACCAGGGTATCCGTCCACAAAGAAGAGCCATTTTCAGGAATTACATAGCCCAGGTTTTCGTCTTCTCCCATGATTTCACTGGCATCCACCGAATAACCCATAGCAATTTTCAGATCGCCGGTGAGAATTTGGGGTCGCCAAGCATCGGAAGTAAAAGAGGCGATCGCCGGTTTCAAGTCCACCAACGCTTCATAGGCCTCTTCAATTTCCTGGGGATTTTCCGAATTCAGAGAATAACCCAAATGTTTCAGCGTCGCCCCCATCACCTCCCGCACATCATTGAGCAGCGTCACTTGGCGGCTTAATTGGGATTGATTTTGCCACAAATATTCCCAATTTTCCGGTTCCCCATTTAAGGCTTGGCGATTATAAATTAACCCTGTTGTTCCCCAACTAATGGGAATACTGTGAGCATTGCCAGCGTCATAGGGCGGATTCTGGTAATTCTCAAAAAGCTGATTTAAACCTTCAATGCGACCGAGATCCAGGGGAGTTAATAAATCATCCTCCACCATTTTCAGCACCATATAATCCGAGGGATAAATGATACTATAAGCACCGCCACCCCCAGCTAAAACTTTAGCCAGCATCGCCTCATTAGAATCAAACACATCGGCGATGACTTGAATCCCCGTTTGTTGTTCAAATTGGGCCAGCAAATCCTCATCGGTATACCCGGCCCAGGTATAAATATAAAGTTTATTACTATCCCCTCTTTCCACGCTCTGAGTTTGCACATCTGCCAACGTCCAACCACAAGAAGACAACCCCAAACCGGCTAAGGCAGCAGTTGTCCCCTGCAAGAAACGGCGACGGTTGATCGGGCGAGAAGATGAGAGATGATCCGGCTTATCCTGTTGACGCATGGGCAACCCTTACTTCAGTGACCAAGAGATTTGATCCAATTTATTTGAGACGTAAACTTGGAAGTCCCTCTCCCTTTCATGTCCGCTTGCGGAAAATCCCTCTCCCTGGGGAGAGGGACTTCTGCTCCCCTTCTCCTATGGGAGAAGGGGCTGGGGGATGAGGGCAACCGTTGATAACTCATTATAAAATGCTACATAACTTCTTGAATTTAGATTGTCCTATTCATGCAAAGCCAAACAATCCGTCGGCTGCCAATGGACATAGAAGGCAGTTTCCGGATTAGATAGGGCTTGAGCATAGGAACTCCCTTCGCGAACCGGTTGGGATACGGTAATTTGATCGCCTGAAACCAATTCCACCACACATTGAATATGGGTTCCCATAAACATCGTATGCTTAATTCGGCCTTCAAAACAGTTGCGATCGCCCTCTGGAGGAGTCAAACTCAGGTGAATTTTTTCCGGTCGTACACTCACCACCAGGCGATCGCCCCCTGCCGCGCTACCCTTGAGGTCTGAAGCTGCCCAAATCTTCAATCCCTTATCCGTTTGTACCTCAACCGCTCCCGAATGCAGGGAAGCGCTGCGACCTTTGAATAAATTGGTATCCCCAATAAAATCGGCGACAAAGGGAGTAGCCGGACAATTGTAAATCTCACTGGGAGAGCCAATTTGTTCAATTTTGCCATCGCGCATAATGGCGATGCGATCGGAAAGGGAAAGGGCCTCTTCCTGATCGTGGGTAACCATCACAAACGTTAGTCCTAACTCCTGATGCAAATTAGACAATTCTACCTGCATCTCTTTGCGTAATTTCAGATCCAACGCCCCCAAGGGTTCATCCAATAACAAAACCGCCGGTCGATTCACCAACGCCCGTGCCAGAGCCACCCGTTGTTGCTGTCCCCCAGACATTTGTTTGGGCAAGCGATGGGCAAACGCCTCCATTTTCACCAAGCGGAGCGCTTCCTTTACTCGGTCTTCAATCTGGGCTTTCGTCAGCTTTTTTAACCGCAGTCCAAAGGCAATGTTCTCCCAAACATTCATATGTCCAAACAGGGCATAACTTTGAAACACAGTATTGACCGGACGGCGGTAAGGGGGAACCTGGTTGACCGACTGCCCTTGAAGCAACAATTCCCCAGCCGAAGGCACTTCAAAACCGGCAATCAGTCTTAACGTCGTGGTTTTTCCACACCCAGAGGGCCCAAGGATACTAAAAAATTCACCTTGGTGAATATTCAAGTTTACGCCTCGGACAGCCGTTTCTGAGCCAAACACCTTAAAGACTTTGCGAAGCTCAACATCTAAGTCGATATTGGTTTCCCGATTGATTTGATTAGTTGCGGTCTGAGACATAATGAGAACCCCTAGCAATGAGTCCGCAGTTAAGCAGGGACAGTAACAAGGATCTAGATGGTTTCAGTTTAATCTATATCAATTACCAATTACCAATTGCCCTTGAATTGAATCTGTTGCAGGGTACGAACTAGGTCTGCTCCAACCCATCCGGAGGAGTGAGGAGAAGGTTGATTGTGACGTACACAGTCCAGGAAATGATCGCAAACTTGTTTTAGGGGTTCTCCTGGAGGGGGGGACAGGACTTCGAGGTTCATGCCTACTGGGTTAAAATTGCCCCCTTGAACCTCGAAGTGTCCCTGTTGCACAATTAGAGGATCGGCACTGAGTTCATCAAAAATTAACGTCCCCTCTGACCCAACGACGGCTAAACGTCTTTGTTTATCTGGGTTGAGCCAACAGAGGTGGATGGTAGCCTTAAATCCACTGGGATAGATGAGTTTCACCCAAACCACATCGGGTAAACCTGGCTGTAACCAGGTGTCGGCGGTCGCATCAACTTCTATAGGGGTTTCTCCTAACCAGTGATTAAAGATGGCCAGATCGTGGATGGCTAAGTCCCAGAGCGCGTCTACGTCTTGGCGCACGGGGCCTAAATGGGTGCGGGTGGCATATCCATAGCGTAGCTCTCCTACTGCTCCAGAAGAGAGTGCCTCTTTGCCTCGCTGCACTACGGGATGAAATAGATAGGTATGGTCTACTACAAGCTGTCGTTGTTGAGTTTCTGCTAGATGGCAAAGCTCTAGACATTCTTGGGCATCCAGGGTGAGGGGTTTTTCGGCTAATACGTGACAATTCTGATTGAGGGCGTATTTAATGATCTCATAGTGGCTGGAGGCGGGGGTGGCGATCGCCGCTAATTCCACCTCTTCCCCCCCTAAAACCCCCTGCCAATCTTCGGTCAACTGCACCGAGTCGGGCAGGTTATACCGATTTTTCATCGCCTCTAGTCGGCTAGGGTTGGGGTCTACCACCGCTACGACTTCCGTCTGGGGATGCTCCAGGAAATTACGGATTAAATGGGTTCCCCATCGACCCGCGCCCAAAATCCCAATCTTAAATGGCTTATCCACGCTGTCGTTATTTCACCCCTCTTGAGCGATCTTGATTTTTGATAAGGCATCTTTAGCGGCTGCTTGTTCGGCTGCTTTGCGCGATCGCCCTTTTCCTGTACCATAGGATTCTCCCTGCACCCAAACCTGAGCCGTAAAGGGTTCGGCTGTATGTTTTTGCGATTCTACCGTAATCAGTTTATATTCCGGTAAAACCTTATGAACTGCTTGAGTCCATTCTTGCAGAGCTGATTTATAATCTCGCCGAGCCGGATCTTTACGAATCTCCGTAGACAGAGTGGTAAAATGACCATCAAGCCAAGGTCGGATTAACTCTAGGGTATGGGTACTCAAGTACAGGGCCCCTAAAATGGCTTCAAAAGCATCTGCTAAACGGGATGAACGGCCGAGTTTATCGCTGGCTGTTCCCCGATCCATCACCAAGTCTTGTTCTAAACTGTAACGATCGGCTAACTGGGCTAAAGTGCGATCGCTCACCAAAATTTTCCGAATCGCCGAAAATTCCCCTACCGACGCATCCGGATACAATTCCATCAATAATTCTGAAGCCGCGATCCGAACCACCGCATCACCAATAAACTCTAATTGCTCATAGTTTTCTGTAGAGGACATACTCGGATGAGTCAGCGCTTTATCGAGTAAACGCCATTCCACCGGAGAGGTTTCCGGTAACCCCAGCTTGAGAATGACACTTTGCAACTGCCGTTGTCTTCGGGGATAACTAACTTCTTCAGGGACAGAACTAGACATTACCCATCCAATGTGAGGTTTTGCTAATTTTCCCATCCTATCTTAAATAATTAAAAATTAAAAATTAGTTTCTAAGGACAGATTGTTTTTTTAGGACGTTTAAGAGCATGGAGTTCTAGGGCCTGATGGAAATCGATCGGTTGCCAATAGGATACTCCTTTGAGGTAAGTTACTGACGTAAAATAGCGGCTGTTACGCACTTGAGTAACCGTTTGCGGTAATACGCCAATCAATTGCGCCAGCACCTGAGTATTGAGTTCTTCAACTGTTTTCTGGCCAAAGAAGGCTTCTAGATTCGAGAGCAGCTTTTCCGTCCGACAGAAAGGGTTAGGAGAAAACTGAGTGAGTTTGTGTAACCACCGCATCCATTGCAGGCGCATACTATAGGCTTGGTGGTAGTCTTGACGGTTGGTAATCGGCAACAATTCTGGGGAGCCAATAAACACTAATTCTCGGCCTTGTTCGTGGGAGGTAATCGCCGCACCTGGCCCTAGAAACTCGGCATAATAATCTGTACAGAGAATCAATGCACTTTTTTTCTGGGGGGAAATGGCAAAAACTCCTTTGATGTCCCAGGATTGGCGATCGCTGGATTTTAATTCTCTATGTCCTTCATTACACATCATCTCCGTTTCTCTCCCGACATCAATCATCTGTGAGCAAGTGTGGGTTGTTTAGTGGGCTGTTTTACGGCTCTACCCTTTACCTACACTTGTTGAGATTCTAATTTACGCCCTCTTTATTTGTCTTTATCAATTCTTTAATCTTTACCGAATCCACATATTTCTGCCTCAGTTTACTTAGTTTTTATCAAGTCTCCGTAGGAAAATTTCTGTTTTTTTGTATTACAGTATACCATAATGCCCGATGGCCCATTAAAGAATTTTTTCTAGGCCATAAACCAGGGTTTTCAGTTGTAAGACTTTGCGGATGGCTAGAAGTACGCCGGGCATGTAGCAGAGGCGATCGCTAGTATCATGACGCAAGGTGTACAATTCTCCTGGAGACCCAAACAAGATCTCTTGGTGGGCAATCAACCCTGGAAGGCGCACGCTATGAATGCGAATTCCCTCATCGGCCGATGCTCCTCTGGCTCCGGCTAGATGCTCCTTCTCATTTACCTTGGGAGGATTATAGGACTTACCCAACTCACCCAACAACTGAGCCGTTTTAATCGCCGTCCCACTCGGAGCATCCGCTTTCTGGTCGTGATGGAGTTCAATAATTTCCACATGATCGAAATACTTGGACGCTTGGATCGCCGCCTGCTGTAATAGAACCATACCAATCGAGAAATTAGGAATCACCAAACATCCCGTACTCGCTTTATCCGCAAACTCTGCCAACTCTTGTAACTGCTGGGGACTCAGGCCAGTTGTACCCACGACCGGACGAATTCCGTAGGCGATCGCACTGCGCACATTATCATAAACCGAATCCGGGTGCGTAAAGTCCACCATCACCCCCAACTGACGCTCCTGAGTCGCATAGGCCAACATCGACTCTAACTGATTCAGAATCGGAACCTCCAGGGGGCCACATCCAGCCACCTCCCCCACATCCTGACCATTACGATCCGGATTGAGATCCACCCCCCCAATCAACTTCATATCCTCAGCTTGGGAAACAGCCTTAACCACCTCTTTGCCCATTTTCCCGGCTGCACCATTGACAATTACGGGAATCGTCTGATCGCTCATCATCCACTCCTGAATCATAAAACAAACAACCACAATTGGCAGATCAGCCCTTGGCGTTGAGTCCTCTGAAAAGACACAATAGAAAAGTTAGGCGATCGGAAGTCGATCCTATCACGATCCTTGGCCCTCCAAAACCGGTAAGGACAGCTTACAGATTATCCGGTTGATTAGATAATCTCCTCGGAGAGAGGATAATAACCATCTTTTATCTTTGACTAAAACTTAAATGGACTCAGACATCTATGACCCTATGCCATCATAAAATCTATTATCATAGCTCAATATTAGAGGATATCTTAGTCCCGACCTGAGCGGATGTAACTGTACTCCCTTGCTAAGTAAGTTTGTCCATCTAGCCATGCGGTAGGTGGCTACAACTCTAGATGTGACAGGGTGCGAAAATCAGCAAGCCCATGGGCCGCTGATGCCAACCATACCCACCATAACAACATGATGCACCGTTCCTTACAGGTACCTGTTCATGTCGGACTCAGTCCGAAATTAGAGCCGATGAGAGACCATGAGAAAAGCAAAGAAGAATTGGTACAGGAATTAGTTACCCTGCGCCAGCAAGTGGTGAACTTGCAAGATCGACTGCGGTCTACTCAGGCAGACTGGGAAACACGATGGGAAAAGACAGAAAGTGAACTCAAAGCTGAGGTCGAGGCTCGCACGGCAGCCCTAAAAGAGTCGAACGATCAATTTGTGGCCGAAATTGCCGAACGCTATCAAACCCTTCATGCTCTGCGTACTGCTAAAGACCAATTAGAAGCGATTTTAGAGGCTGTACCGGGAACGGTATCTTGGATTAGTCACGATCTGCGCTACCTAGGAGTCAATCGACATTTAGCGGAAATATTTAATTTGCCTCCAGAAGAATTTGCGGGTAAACCTTTAGGATTTTTAGGCAGTAGCGATGGATTTGATGGGTTTGTGCAAGATTTCTTTGCCAGTGATGCTCAGGAAGCCTTCCGGGAAGTGGCGATGCGGATTAAGGGAAAACATCGCATTTTCTTGATTGTGGCCCAAAAGTATGACAATAACCAGGCAGCGTTTACGGTTGGCATTGATATCACGGAGCGCAAACAAGCGGAAGAAGCCCTACGGGAAGCGGAAAATAAGTATCGGACGATTTTTGAGAATGCGGTAGAGGGCATTTTTCAGATGACCCCGGATGGGCGCTATTTGAGTGCAAATCCGGCTTTGGCTCGAATTTATGGCTATGCTTCGCCAGAGGAGTTGAAAAATACTTTAATTAATGTTCAGGATCGGCTTTATCTTGACCCTCGGCAACGGCAAGAATTTATTCATTTGCTGCAACAGTATGATTCGGTGGTGGGGTTTGAGTCCCAGATTCGTCGGCTCGATGGACAGTTAACTTGGATTTCCGAGAATGGGCGAGCGGTACGGGATGAGGTGGGAAATTTACTCTATTACGAGGGTACGGTTGAGGATATTACGGAGCGTAAAGAGGCGGAGGAGCAACTGTGGCGGCTGAATGAGGAGTTGGAACAACGAGTTGAGGAGAGAACGGTTGAGTTAAAGCAGGCGGTGGATCAGCTCACGGTGGAGGTGGCGGAACGGGAACGGGTGGAAGCGGCGTTGCGGGTGTCTGAGGCGGAACTGCGGGCGCTGTTTGCGGCGATGACGGATATTATTACGGTGTTTGATGGTGAAGGTCGGTTTATTCGGGTGGTTTCGACGAATTCGGAGACTCTGTTTAGTCCGACGGCCGATCGCATGGGAAAAACGGTGTATGATATTTTTCCTCCGGAACAAGCGGAAATTTTTGCCCGGCAAATTCAACAGGTGGTGGAAACGGGGCAAACGATGAATTTAGAGTATTCTTTACCGGTTTCTTTGATGCCGGGGATGGTGCAGGACAATCACGGATATTGGTCTCAGGATAGGGGAGAAAATGAAGTCTGGTTTGCGGCGAGTGTTTCTCCGATGCCGGATAATTGTGTGATTTGGGTGGCTCGCAATATTACCGAACGTAAGCGGGTGGTGGATGCTATGCGAGCGGCGGAAGAAAAGTATCGCAGTATTTTTGAGAATGCGGCGGAAGGAATTTTTCAATTGACTCCCGATGGACGTTATTTGAGTGCAAATCCGGCTTTGGCGCGGATGTATGGTTATGGATCTCCAGAGGAGTTGATGGAGCAGTTACAGAATGTGGGGACGAATCTTTATGTCGATCCGGGCCGTCGGGATGAGTTTATGAGGCTGATTGAGCGGGAAAATGCGGTCTCTAATTTTGACTCCCAGGTGTATCGCCAGGATCGTAGTATTATTTGGACTTCTGAGAATGCTAGGGCGGTTCGCGATGAGCAAGGAAATTTATTGTTCTGTGAGGGAACAGTGGAAGATATTACGAAGCGGAAAGAGGCGGAAGCGGCATTAAGAGCAGAGCAGGAGAAATCGGAAAATTTGTTGTTGAATGTTCTGCCGGGGGCGATCGCCCAACGGCTGAAACAGGAAGAAAAGAATTTGATCGCCGATCGCTTTGATGAGGTGACGATTTTGTTTGCTGATATTGTGGGCTTTACTCGCATGTCTTCGGGAATTTCGGCAACGGAGTTAGTGAATTTACTCAATGAAATTTTTTCCCGGTTTGATGAATTGGCTAAAATCCATCAGGTGGAAAAGATTAAAACCATTGGTGATTCTTATATGGTGGTTAGTGGTATTCCCAAGCCCCGTGCAGATCATGCGGAGGCGATCGCCCAAATGGCCCTGGATATGCAAGGGGTAATTCCCCACTTTCAGCAACCTAATGGTCAACCCCTGCAACTGCGAATTGGCATGAGTACGGGGCCGGTGGTGGCTGGAGTAATTGGGATGGCCAAGTTTATTTATGATTTGTGGGGAGATGCGGTGAATGTGGCTTCGCGCATGGAATCTATGGGCATTCCGGGTAAAATTCAGGTCACGGAAGCCACCTATAAAAAGCTTAAACATCGCTATTTGTTTGAAAAACGGGGTGAAATTCAGGTGAAGGGTAAAGGGATGATGACGACCTATTGGTTGATAGGAACGGGCCATTGAAGACCTATCCCCGTTTAGGATTGGATGTGCAATGGCCCGATTTGCTGGCCGGACTTGTGGAAGGTTCCGAGTCGGAATTAGAATTAGAAGGGGCGATCGCTTCCTATTGGCCCACTTCCCGTTCGATTCAGGTTACCCTATCGGTTAGAAGTGCCTTCGATTTACTCTTGCAAGCACTGGCATTACCCCCAGGAACTCAAGTTCTGATGAGTGGGGTGAATGTACGCCACATGGTGGAGATTGTGCGATGTCATGGGTTAGTCCCTGTCCCCGTTGATTTAGATTTCGATACCTTAGCTCCAAATTTAGACCATTTGCACCGCTTGATTTCGCCTCAGACCGGTCTTTTTGTGATTGCCCACCTGTTTGGATCGATTATTCCTTTAGCGCCCTATATTGCCCTCTGTCGCCCATATCAGATCCCCTTGGTGGAAGATTGTGCCCAAGCCTTTGCCGGGTCGTATTATTTAGGGGATGAACAGGCTGATGTGAGCTTCTTTAGTTTCGGCCCGATCAAGACTTGTAGTGCGTTGGGGGGGGGTGTGGCGCTCATAGGTGATGAGACTCTGGCAGAGAAAATGAGGGAAATTGGCGATCGCTATCCTCGAAAAGGCGATCGCTGGTATAGACAACGCCTACTCAAATATTGCGCCCTGAAAGCCATCTCTAACCCTTATCTGTATCACGCTCTGCTGCAAGCGATCCAACGTTTGGGGAAAGATGTGGATCGGGCGATCGGATCGAGTGCCAGAGGATTTAGCTCTGGAGAACTGATCCCCCAACTGAGACAAAAACCGCCTCACCTATTATTACAATTTCTGGCTCACCGACTCAAAACTTGTCCCAATTATCAGGAGCGCATAAACCGGGCAAAAATGATTTTAACTCAACTCGATCGCTCCATCATCTGGCCGGGATCTGCTGCGGATCAACACTCCTTTTGGGTGGTTCCCATTCAAACCCCATCCCCTCAACTCTGGATGGAACAACTTCGCAATTCCGGCTTTGATGCCACCCAAGGAAATACCAGCTTAATCGCCATTCCGACTCCTGAAGGAAACCCCTTACCCCAATCTCAAAAACTGCTGCAAACCCTGCTGTATTTACCAGTTTCTCCAGCATTACCCGTTACTGAATATCCGCCACTCATTCAACAGATTAACTCCCTGAGCCATCCGACTTAACGACGTTGACACACTTTTTGTAGGCGATCGCCTTCAACCACAAAAACATTACACTGCACTCGATCTCGATCGAGCTGCTCCAATACAGACATTTTCGACTGCTCAGATAATACCCGATCGGACACGAGAGGATTAAATAGGGCAGCCATTAGGGTTGAAAAGGTCAAAAGAACGAAACTTACATTCATTGGTTCAAATCTCCGTTTGCTGCTTTAGCTAACCGTCTCCTGGATAAATCTGTAATTACTCGGACTTATGGGTTGTCTGTTAGCTGTTATAATCCAATTTTGGACAAAAAACAAGCAAAATCCCTAGTAGGGTGTTCCACAATTGCAACCGTCCACTCATGGATGGCCAGGAAGTTAGCTTCGGTATTTTCAACAGAAGCGCTCCCTTTAACGAAGTTCCCGTCCGAAGGGAAACAGGGCTAAAGGAATTAACTTAAAATGCTGTTGGGCAAAGGGAATGCCGATAATGGTAATAAACAAGATCGCCCCGTGGAGGAGATGAGAAAGAGCAATTTCCCAACCAAACAAAATCACCCAAACAATATTCAAAATCATGGCAACCATGCCAGAGGAAGTGGGGCTAACCTCAACTTCTTTACCAAAGGGGGTAAAGGTGGCAAAACCCAGTTTTATCGTCTGTATGCCAAAGGGAATGCCGATAATGGTCACACAAATGCCAAGACCACCGATAATATAGCCCAATCCAGAGATTAAGCCACCAAAAATTAACCAGATCAGGTTACCCAACAGTGTCATAACTGGTTTATCTCCCCCATTGAATGACGAAATTGAATGACTAAACGGATTGATTGTATCAAAGACCGGTTCGATAGGAGTATAACCTTAGATATATCTTTGGCTGAACATGGGACTCAAACTCAAACTCTGGGAAACTCAACTGCTGAAAGTGGTACTAATTCGCGCCATTCAAGCCTATCGGCGGGGAATTTCGCCCCTCTTTCCTCCAAGTTGTCGATTTTATCCCACTTGCTCCGAGTATGCGTTGACGGCGGTGGAACGGTTTGGAGTGATGGGGGGGTTACAATTGGCAGGAGCGCGGATTTTAAGGTGTAATCCGTTTCATCCCGGAGGCTACGATCCGGTTCCAGAACTAGAAAAAGTGAGTCATGAGACAATGGGGATTATGGTATTAAAACCTTATCAACAGATTCGGATTGAAGATCCTCACGAGCCTTTGGTTCCCATTCCTCTAGAGTTGTTTGCGGTGGTTGTTCCCCATCCCTATGAGCAGTTGGGCGCACCCTATGGGGATAAGTCGCCCTATTGGTTGCGGAAAACAGTTTGCGATCGCCTGTTGATGGCTCAAAAGCAACTGCAAACCCATCATCCGGGCTGGAAGATTCAGATTTTTGATGCCTATCGACCGATCGCCGTTCAAGAGTTTATGGTCGAATATAGCTTAATCCAGTTGGCGCAACATCAAGGACTCGATCCGGAAACCCTCACCAAGGAGCAACGGCAAACCCTCTTAGAGGAGGTGTATCAGTTTTGGGCGGCTCCTTCCCCCGATCCGGCGACTCCTCCCCCCCATAGTACGGGGGCTGCTGTAGATGTTACCCTGGTGGATGAGATGGGAACCCCGATTGATATGGGATCGCCCATTGATGAAATTTCTCCCCGTTCCTTTCCCGATTATTATGCCCAAGGGAAGACTGCCCAGGAGCAGGGTTATCATAAACACCGTCAACTGCTCGATCGGATTATGGAGTTTGCCGGGTTTAAGCGTCATCCCCGTGAATGGTGGCATTTTTCCCATGGGGATCAACTCTGGGTATGGCTGAAGGTACTCGAAGGCAGTTGGCATCAGTCGGAGGCGATCGCCCATTATGGCAAAGCTCCCTAATCATCCCTCAAAATTCCCCCCTTTGGCTACAATGAGAGAGAGTATGGGAGGCCTTAGATGTTAGAAATCATTGCGATCGTCATCTTTTCGGTTGCTACCTTTGCCCTAGCCTATCTTCTGGGGTTAATGGGTATGGCATTAACGGGACTTTTTTTCCTCCTCGAAGATATCCCTGGATGGGTATGGACAGCCCTCTTATTAGGATTGACGGTAGCAACGTATAGAGGATTAAGGTACTAAGATTCTCCTAGTCAAGCCCGTCGGTTGTTGAATTATTCCCTGTGGGAATTTCAAAAACTGTTGGGGGAAAATCATATTGTATTGATCCCTCCCTTGGCTAACATTAGAGGAGTAAGGATCTAACGAGGTGGTGGTAGAGTCTGCCTTGCCAAAATCAAAATGGCAACTATTTAACCAAACACGATATCGCTGTTTGATGGCAAAACTGTTGGGCTTGTTTGAGCCAGGCTCGATCGAGCGATCGCTGGCATTCTGGAGCTGCAAAGGCGCGATCGTAGGCTATCTCTAAATGAGGATACTTTACTTTCGCTTCTTGTGCCAACCGTTTCGCCGTATCGATGCGGACATAAATCGCTCCACTGTTCATTTTTTCATTCATCAAAGCGAGAGCATTAGCAGAAAAAACACGCGGCGGAGAAGCTGACACTATTTTAGCACACTTTTCTAATTTTTTCAGCAAATCAACCTCAATTATTCCCGCATTTAATCCTCCTTTAGGATGCTCCCAAGGCACAGCTACCGCTACATAGGAAGCATCGATAAAAGCCTGTTCTAAAGACTTCGCACAAGTGACGCGATCGCAATCAATTCCTCGCTCTTGTAGTCGTAATTGTTGTTCTCTTTTGGTTGCGGCTTGCAGAGAGGGACTAATTACCTGTACATTCAAGTCTTTTTCAATCGCTTTGTGGACGATCGGTTGGGCAATATTGCCCATCCCTAAAACAGCGATTTTATCCCTAACTTTTGCTTTCTCTAATTCTAAATACTCGATCATATGTTGAGCTACAAACGGCGAATTAATCCCCGGTAAATTGCCCACGGAAACCCCATATTTTTGCGCCGCATCTTTATCAATTGCCCTGGTATCCACCCCTCGACGAATCACCAGTAAGGGACGCTCAGACGCGATCGCCTCCCTCCAAGCACGAAGGGCAAACCCTGGAACCGCATTATTGCCCACAATGAGAACATTCGGCTTAAAGCCTGCCAGGGAGTTCGCTAAATCGATTAAGGTGGGATCGTTGGCTTCATCCGGAACTTGGGCAATAGAAATACCGGGAATATAGAGAATTTCTCGATTATCTGTAGATTGATAAAAGATATTATGGACAATTTCTCTAAGCTTAAACTTGTCCCTGTAGAGGTTACCGATCGGTTCTAGATGTAGCTCTTTAATGATACTGCTGTGAATCGGATGAGACACTAAGATTTTGCACATAACGATTGGATCGTGATTGGAGGCTAAACTATAATCATAGAATCAAACAACCTAGAGTTCTCAATTTACAGATAGTTTTAATATTTTTTAGTTCAGTTCTAGGGTGGGCATCGCCCACCCTACCTAACGGGTATGCCAACAATATCCGGGTTGTCCATCGGGTAAAGTGGCTTGGCAAAAATGGGTTCTAATTAAGCGAATATTTTCTGTCGAAACATTCCATAAAATCGCGCCCCGTAAATCCACATTCAACAGCACAATATCGCGGAAATCTGCTCCCTCTAAATCGGCATTACGGAAACTGGTATGGCGCAATTCGGCATAGCGGAAATTAGCTCCGACTAAATCGGCATCCTGGAAACTAGAACTGAGGATAAACGCATTCTCAAAATTGGCGTTT
The DNA here is from genome assembly GCF_030068445.1 of Roseofilum halophilum BLCC-M91. Classification (GTDB taxonomy): domain Bacteria; phylum Cyanobacteriota; class Cyanobacteriia; order Cyanobacteriales; family Desertifilaceae; genus Roseofilum; species Roseofilum halophilum. The sequence continues at coordinate 15,302 of NZ_JAQPOK010000088.1, forward strand.
CTCAACCGTGCGCCAGTAAAGTCAAGTTGAATCAATCGGGTATTCTGAAAATTAGCATCTCGCAGATCGATTCCTGCTAAGTTAACTTTACGCAGGATGATTTCCCCTAACTCTGTATTTCTGAGATTGGCGGTAAATAAATCAGCGCCTCTCAGGTTTGCCCCTTCTAAAATGGCGGACTCTAAATCGGCATTGCGGAGATTGGCTTGCACAAAACTGGAACTCCTTAAATCGGTTTCACTTAAGAGCGCTCCTTGCAAGGAAGCGCGGTTGAAATTGGCTCGATCTAAAAACGCGCGACGGAAATCAGCAATGACGCTATCGGTGTTTTCAAGGTTGGTTTCTTGTAGGGAAGAATTCCTTAAGTCAGCAATAAATAAATTGGCATTTTGTAAATTGGTTTGGTCTAAATTGGCTCCCACTAACCGCGCCCCTTGTAAGGATGCTCCTTGTAAGTTTGCCCCCTCTAAATTGGCATTTTCTAAGTTGGTGCGGCTCAGGTTTGCCCCCGATAAATCCACTCCTGCTAAATCTCGATTTTCTGCGCCTTGATTGATTAATTCCCATGCTAATCGCCATTTGGGGTCGATTAGGGTATCCTCGTCTAAGCGGGCATGGCGTAAATTGGCTCTGGCAAGATTAGCATAACTGAGATCTGCCCCCCGCAAATCTGCCCCTCGGAGATTGGCTCCTTCGAGGTTGGCTCGGCGTAAAAATGCACCCCGAAGATCTGCTTGTTGGAGTTGTGCCTGTTTTAAGTTGGCTCCGGATAGGTTACTATCGCGAAGGAATGCCCGTTGTAAGGGAGCAGATTCTAGATTACAGCGATCGCAGTCGCGAGTGCGTCGCAGTTGTTCCATATCTCTGCGCCTAAAGGCTTGTGCATCCTCAGCAGATAGGGTGAAAATGAACAGGAACAGGACAAAAAGCTTTAAGAAATGGTGCCCTCTCCCTGTATCTCTCTCCCGTGGGGGTTGCCCTCTCCCTATATCCCTCTCCCACGGGAGAGGGACTTGTTCTCCTCTTCTCCCGTGGGAGAAGGCTTGCCCTGAGCGAAGCCGAAGGGGGTTGGGGGATGAGGGTAAAACTTGTTGGAAAATACGATAACGATTCATAAAGTGTCAACTAGGCGGAGTTCGGTGAATGTGAGCAGTAAACGACGATTTTGGGTTTCTCTTTCCGGGGTAGTGCTGGGAATCATTTGCGGTTTTCCCAGTCGGGTGAATGCACAACTGGAATTTCTCGATCCCTTTCGTCAACTGGCAGATTTTGACTATTGGGCGAATTTATGTAGTTTGTCAGTAGATGAAGATGGGGGTAAAATGCTGGAAGCTTGCGAGCAGGCGCTGCTTCTGAGACCAAAAGATGCTCAAGTTTGGGCCGATCGCAGTCGTATTTTACTACAACAGAATCGCTATGCTGAAGCCATTGCCTCGGCGGATACGGCGGCTCGTTTAGAACCCAAGTTTTCCCGCGCGTTTACCTATCGCTGTCAGGCGCTCCTGAAGTTAGAGCGCTATGAAGATGCCCTAGAAGCTTGTGAAGAAGCACTGCGCTTAGATACGAATTGGGGACAGGAAAACCCGGTAATGGCTTGGGTTGGGCGCGGTTTGGCTCTGGTTGCCCTCCAAGAATATCAAAATGCTCTCACTTCTTACGATCGCGCCCTGAATTTAGAACCGGAGTCTTCCTTGGTTTTAACCTATAAATGTGGGGCGCTGCTGGAGTTGGAACAATATCAGGATGCCATTGGCGCTTGTCAAACGGCTCTGGAGATTAATGATAACTGGCAACCGGAGTCGGAAACCCTGGCATGGCAATATTTAGGGGTGGCTTTAAATCAAAGTGAGTTGGCAGAAGGGGCGATCGCCGCTTACGATCGAGCCTTAAATCATAATCCCCAAAATCTCCAGGCTTGGATTCAGCAGGGAATAGCATTAAATGAGATGGGGGAAGACTTAGAAGCGCTCAATTCCTACACTCAAGCCCTTTCCCTACAAGCTGATTCTACCTTGGCTCTGGTGCTGCAATGCGAAACGTTGAATAAACTCAAACGCTATGAAGAAGCCATCAAATCCTGTGAAGCGGCACTGACAGGGGATGGAATTTGGGGGGAAATGGGCATTGCCACAGCTTGGAATCAACTCACCATCGCCTATACTCAACAGGGGCAACTCGAACAAGGGTTAGTCGCAGCTAACCGAGCGGTGGGGTTTCGTCCCCATTTTGCCGAAGCGTGGAATAACCGGGGGGTGACGCTCTGGTATTTAGAGGACTATGACCAAAGTTTAGATGCTATTGGTCGCGCCTTGCAACTGCAACCGGATTATGTGCAAGCTTGGCTCAATCGGGGGCGGGTGTTGCGATCGCTGCAAAAGTATGTAGAATCTGTAGGAGCCTACGATCAAGCCCTACGCTATCAGCCGGATAATGCCAATGGATGGGCCAATCGCAGTGTAGCATTATGGTATTTAAAGGAATACGATCGCGCTTTAGACTCAGCTCGACAGGCGATCGCCCTCGATCAAACCTCTTTCCTCGGCTGGTACAATCAAGCCGTAACCTATGGTTCTCTCAATCAATACGAAAGTGCCATTTATTCCTACGCTCAAGCCGTGCGTCTTGCCCCCAAAAATGCCAGCGTCTGGGCTGCTTTCGGCGTAATGTTACAAAAAGCCGGTCGCGATACGGATGCAGCCGAAGCCTTTCAAGAAGCCTTAAAACTAGAGCCAGAACTCGAAACCGCCCGTCAAGGCTTACAAAGTCTCAGCCGCAAGCAATAGCCCGTGGCAAGAAACCGGGATTCTAGGTATCCTACGGGTAAGTTATAGCGCTTGGTAATAGGTAATAGGTAATAGGTAATGGGTAATCAGTCAGTGGGGGTAGTTCACCATACCTAAATTAATGAGGCAGTGAGCCGCCGTCTCTTTAGAGCGGGGTGCTGACGGAATCAATACTTGTAAAGCCGATCTTAACACTCAAGCCTTCAGGCTCTTGAAAGTGTCAAGTTATGAATCATTTTGTTAAGCTTCACTACCTTTGATAGGATCTTGTGTCGAACCGGTGAATTCTAGGTTTAAAGTAAGTATGATTATAAATAAATCCTTAAGGAGGCATCATTATGACTCCCCATCTGCTACGTCAGCTCTGGTCACTGATTGAAACTACCCAACCCCAAAGATTGCTCCGGCTCGATGATGCGAGTCTTGTGAAGTGGCTGTTAGGGAATATGGCTCAAGAGCGATCGCTCAATGGAGAAGAAGCCGACTTACTCTCCCATTATATTGAATCCCGTTCTTCCCTGATCCGAGATTTAGCCCAAGAGCGCTTATCCCCAGAAGTCTTTCCGTAAATAACGGTGGCACGCTTCACCCTAACAAGGTTCTCCTGTGTGCAACGCCTCAAGCATCAGGCAGAATCTTCGGCTGTGGATTCAGAGGCGATCGCCAAAAGATGTGTTCTGGAACACGAAAAAGTTTCTCCTGCGGATACCAAATCCAGAAGATCCTGCTAATATCATGAAAACAAAAGTAAAGAATCTTGAAGCTACTGCTGATACAGTGGCTTCCGTCTTTCTGTTTATTCGTGAGGAGAAAATCTTTTACATATGGCTAAATGGCAATCATTGTTCATCTCTGCGCTACTTCTAGCTCTCCCCCTGGGAGCTTGCACCACTCCGCCGTCTGATACTGCCGATGGAGGAGGTGAAGAGACTTCAGAAATGGGTTCCCAAAGTCGTTTGGATGTCGTCAAGAGTCGGGGAACCCTAATCTGTGGTGTCGATGGTGGCATTCCTGGATTCAGCTTCGTGGATGAAACCGGAGAATATTCAGGCATTGATGTGGATATTTGTAAAGCAGTCGCGGCAGCCGTTTTAGGCGATCCCGAAGCCGTAGAATATCGTAACCTCGATTCTACAGAGCGGTTTACGGCCCTCTCTGGTGGGGAAGTAGACATGCTCTCTCGAAACACCACTTGGACAACAAGCCGAGATACAACCGTCGGCCTAGAATTTGCCCCGACCACCTTCTATGATGGACAAGGGATGATGGTGCGTCGAGATAGTGGCATCACCTCCTTACAAGATTTTGACGGCAGAGCGGTTTGTGTAGAAGCAGGAACCACTACCGAGCTGAACTTAACCGATAATATGCGCGAAGCTGGAGTAGACTTTGAAACCGTAACCTTCCAACAAGCTGACCCAGCCTATGCCGCCTATGCCGAAGAACGCTGCGAAGGGATGACTTCCGATAAATCCCAGCTCATTGCTCGTCGCAGTACCTTGCCGAACCCAGACGATCATATTCTCTTGGATGTCACCATGTCCAAAGAACCCCTCGGCCCGGTAACGATTAATAATGATTCCACCTGGTTTGATGTGGTTAAATGGGTGACTTACGGTTTGATCGAGGCGGAAGAATTGGGCATTACCCAAGCGAATGTGGAACAAAGCAAGAGTAGTGATGACCCCACTATACGCCGTTTCTTGGGAGTTGAAGGCGATTTGGGTACAGGCTTAGAACTCGATAATGATTTTATGGTCAATGTAGTTTCCGCAGTGGGGAATTACGGCGAAGTTTTCGATCGCAATTTGGGTCAAGGATCGCAATTTAACTTAGACCGGGGTCAAAATGACCTCTGGACTCGTGGCGGTTTGCTCTATTCTCCACCTTTCCGCTAAATTCAGTTATCAGTAAACAGTTTCCAATCACCCGTGATGCCATCATGGGTGATTAGTCTTGAGTTCTCCCATTGAATCGATTCTTGTTATATCAAATCCCAAAAAACATGCTACATATCAATCTCCGTGTCTCCCTGTCCCCGCGTCTCCGTGTCAATCATTATGTAGCAAACATCTAAGGATTCCATATTATGGCCTCGGCAAATGAGCATAGCATTCCTCTGTGGCGTGATGAGCGATTTTGGCGAGTCGCGCTACAAGTTTTGGCGATCGCGATCGTTATTTCTGTCATTAGTCTGTTAACCTATAATGTCTCCAATAATCTCCAAAGAGCGGGAATCGAGTTTGGGTTTGAGTTTTTAGATACCCAAGCGTCCTTTGCCATTGGAGAAAGTATTGTTCCTTACGATCCAGCCAGAGATACCTATGGCCGGGTTTTATTAGCAGGGTTGGTGAATACCCTGCGGGTGATTATTGCAGGCATCATCCTGACGACGGTGGTGGGAATTACCGTCGGGATTGCTAGTTTTTCTAATAATTGGTTACTCCGCAAAGGGAGCGAAGCCTATGTGGAGTTAATCCGCAATATCCCCCTACTCCTCCAGTTGTTTTTCTGGTATCGGGCGGTCTTTTCTAAGTTACCGAGACCTGCCGATCGCATAGAGGTGATGGGATTCGCGTTCTTGAGTAACCGAGGTGTGTTTCTCCCTTGGCCAAAATTGGGTTGGCCTCTAGCGCTTTGGTGCGCTGTGTTGCTCGGATTGGCGATCGCTGCGGTGGTGGTTTGGAAAATCCGCATCAAGGAAATCGTAGAGCGCGGAAATTCTGGACAACCCCAATTAATTGCCTTGTGGATTATGGGTATTGCCGCGTTGCTGATTATTACGGTTGCCTTTGGATGGGAAAAACCCACGGAAATTGAGGTAGGGCGCATTACCGGAGGGTTGCGCCTCACGGGAGAATTTTCCGCCTTGCTGACGGGATTAGTCTTTTACACTGGTGCTTTTATTGCCGAAATTGTGCGAGCGGGGATTCAATCGGTTGCTAAAGGACAGTGGGAAGCTGCCAGTGCCCTAGGGTTGTCGTCTGGGTTAATGATGCGTTTGGTCGTATTTCCCCAAGCTCTACGGGTGATTATCCCGCCTTTGAGCAGTCAGTATATGAACTTGGCGAAAAACTCTAGCTTAGGAGCGGCGATCGCCTACGCGGAAATTTACAACGTCGCCAATACTACCTACAACCAAAGTGGGCGACCGGTAGAAGTGATGTTAATTATCATGGCCACCTATTTGCTGATGAATTTGATGATTTCTCTCGGAATGAACCAAATCAACCGCCTGGTGCAACTGCAAGAGAGGTAATTCAATTAACTATATAGCCTTTCTCTCTTGCATGAGGTATAGCCCTCACCCCCAACCCCCTCTCCCACGGGAGAAGGGGAGCAGAAGTCCCTCTCCCGTGGGAGAGGGATTTAGGGAGAGGGCATTCCACGTTTACGTCTAAAAGGAAAACGTTATATTATTCATTTACATGACTTCTTTACCGAGCAACTCAACCGATATGGCCCCGCCGCCGGAGATGCGCGATACTCCGGTGAATTGGGTTAAAAATAATCTCCTTAGTCCCTGGTATAACGGTTTAACTACGGTGATTATCCTAGGAGTATTAATGACCCTGGGGTATAACTTTCTCTCCTGGTCATTCACCCTAGCGAAATGGGATGTGATCCCGCGAAATTTGCCCCTATTTATGGTGGGTCGTTATCCCAGTGAAGAATATTGGCGCTTGTGGATTTTAGCCGCTCTCATTAGTGTCTTTGCTGGCTTGTCTTGGGGGGTGATTGCCCGATCGCTCCCTCTCTTTAGCCGTAATGTTCTGATTGGCTTGTCAATTGCGGCCCTAGGCTGTTTTATCACGCCTACTCCCATCGTGTATCGCGCTTTATTGGTAGGCTGTTTAGTGGCGATCGCCGGAAGTGCCTGGATCGGCCAACAGGTGGGCAGAGTCCAACCCGCTCTCGGAAAATGGGTATCCTTTGGCTGGTTTGGCGTATTCTTAATCGGACTTTGGCTCATTGGTGGAGGTCTCGGTTTAACCCCCGTGGGAACCAATGAATGGCAAGGCCTGCTGCTCACCGTGCTGACTGCTGTGGTGGGAATTACCCTCAGCTTTCCCATCGGTTTAGTGGCTGCATTGGGAAGACGCAGCACCTTACCCGTGGTCAAAGGACTCAGTATTGCTTATATTGAACTCATTCGGGGCGTTCCCCTGATTACCATTTTATTTATGGGCCAGGTGATGATTCCCCTCTTTCTCCCCGACGGAATGCGTCCGGATCGGGTGATTCGGGCGATTGTGGGCTTAACCTTGTTTAGCTCCGCTTACCTAGCCGAAAATGTACGCGGTGGTTTACAATCGATTCCCAAGGGACAGGCCGAAGCATCACGGGCCCTAGGTTTGAGTACCCCGTTAACCTTGATTCTGATTGTCTTACCCCAGAGCCTGAAAGCTGTTATTCCGGCGATCGTGGGCCAATTTATTAGCCTCTTTCAAGATACGACCCTGTTAGCGATTACCGGCTTGGTAGAATTATTAGGTATTAGTAATTCTATTTTGGCCAATCCTCAGTTTTTGGGGCGCTTTTCAGAGGTGTATCTGTTTATTGGTGTTCTATTTTGGGTGTTCTGTTATGCCATGTCGTCCGCGAGCCGATGGGTAGAAACGAAACTGAATACAGAACACCGCTAAAGTGAAGCAACAAAGGAGTGCGAGCGTCCTGCTCGCTAGACATAACCAGCGAGCAAGATGCTCGCACTCCAACTTCTAACCATTCCCTATTCCCTATTCCCTATTCCCTATTCCCCATTACCCATTCCCTATTCCCTATTACCATGTCACATTCCGATCGCCTAATTAAATCTGAAGATAATCCAACTCCTGTAGACACTGAACCCGCCATCATTGCCCAAGAAGTCCATAAATGGTATGCCAGTAATAAGTTTCATGTCCTGCGAGGGGTGAGCTTAGAGGTTACCAAAGGCGAAGTGGTGGTTGTTATGGGGCCGAGTGGTTCCGGAAAATCCACGTTTATTCGCACGTTTAATGCCCTAGAAGAGTATCAAAAGGGCAAAATTATTATCGATGGCATTGAGTTGTCCCACGATTTAAAGAATATTGATGCGGTGCGTCGGGAAGTGGGGATGGTGTTTCAACAGTTTAATTTGTTTCCCCATTTAACCGTTCTACAAAATGTAACCCTAGCGCCCATTTGGGTGCGCCGTTGGAAGAAGGAAAAAGCGGAAGAAATTGCCCTACAGCTCCTAGAAAAGGTGGGAATTTTAGAGCAGGCGAAGAAGTTCCCCGGACAGCTATCGGGGGGACAACAGCAACGGGTGGCGATCGCCCGCGCTCTGGCGATGCAGCCGAAAATTATGCTCTTTGATGAACCGACTTCTGCCCTCGATCCAGAAATGGTGCGGGAGGTACTCGATACTATGCGATCGCTGGCTCAAAGTGGGATGACCATGGTTTGTGTTACCCATGAAGTAGGATTTGCCCGTGAAGTTGCGGATCGGGTGGTGTTAATGGCTGATGGGCTATTAGTGGAGGAAGCAACCCCTGATGAATTTTTTAACAACCCTAAAGAGGAACGAACCCAGAAATTTTTATCACAAATTTTGTAACCTTCAGTTTAATTTTCAGTTACAGGTGGGTTTGGGGTTGAAGGGGAGAGGAGCAGGGAGTGTGATTCTATATTCCCTTATCGGGGACAAACTAGAACACCATTGGCATTCTCAACAATAGAACCTTCAACATCGTTGATATAAATGGTATTTCCAGTTAAGACGCGCACGAGTCTAGGTTTTTCTTGCAAGCATTCACCAATGGTTTCCGCCCAGCGAATCAATTCACTGGTATCTCTGGTGACTCCAAAAGCATCCGTGATCGGCGTATTAGACCTAATGCTAGTATCTTGAAAAATTGCCGTTTCAATCGGTAAGCTAAAGCGCAAGGGCAAGACTTTTCCGGTTGGCGCTGTAGTAACATATTCTCTGGGGCCAACATAACTGCCACCATAAAGTTCTTGGAAGGCCGTTTTCCGATAGTAGTCTACCTGAATGCTGGGAACGCGATCCTGGGCTTTTAGAGCTAAGGGAGAAGCAGCAACAGCGACAGTCGCTAAGACTGAAGCGGCAACTGTTTTGACAACATTTTTCATGATTTCTACTTTGAACCGAGTCAATTCAATATCTAGGACATCAAGGGTCAAATTTTTAAGTCAATCTAGAGAGACTTAGACCCTGGATGAAATTTTAACGATTCTACTATAGCAGAGCCAAGAGAAACTGGACGTTTTATTTAGGCAGAAACTGAGGTAGGGGAGCATTCTCTGGTGGCGATTCACTTAGATATTGAGTCATCACCCGATATCCTGCATAAGCTGGGATAATTAGAGCGATCGCAAAAGCAAGGGTAGCGAACCAAAATTTAGTGTTGCCTGACGATCCATAGTGACATCGATAGGGGTCAAAGGACAGGGTTTCCGGGCGAATTTTCTGTCGAGTCGCTAGAGAGCGCCGAAATCTGATCCGGCGATCGTCGAGTTTTTCTAAGAAAATCCAGCCCGCTTGGGATTCTTCCCGACAGAGTTGGTGAAATATAGTCGGATTGCGAAATAAATCGCTATTCGCCCGCACGATCTTAAATTCCCATCCCCTGGCTTTGGCTGAACCATTTTGATTCGGTTGTCCTTCTGTACCAAATTGTTCTTTGGGTTCATAATGGGTCAAAACTTCTTCCTCCTCCTGATTCCGTTTCTGGATTTCTCTTTGAGCGCGATCGAGACGATTGCCGATCGCCAGCAATTGACATCCCAAACTACTAAAAAACAAACTACTAATCACTAATTCGAGCATATAGCGCTTCCCGTGGTAATGGGTAATGGGTAATAGGTAATGGGTAAATCCATTTTTTCCTTAACAGTCCCCATTTTTAAGGCTTAGAGGGATCGGGGTTGACTAAATAACCCTCAATTAATATATCGTTGCCTAAAGATTGATAGTGAACCTCACTAAGGTTTAAGGCTTGAGTCATTTGGGTTAATCCTAAATCTCCCACGGGAGAAGGAGCTTTATCACCCCCGATAATCTTAGGCGCGATAAAGGCATACACTTTCTGTATCATTCCAGAGGCGATCGCCTCTGCTCCGAGTCGTCCCCCACATTCCCATAACACCGATAAAAAGCCCCGTTGATATCCATAGTCCATCGCTGCTCTGGGAGTCAGTTCGGGAAATTCCACCACTTCTACACCGCGATCGCCTAATTCCCTCTGTAATTGCGGGTTTGCTCCCTCCTGGGTTAACACCACCGTCGGCGCAACCGGCTCCCATAACTGGGCAGATGGGGGTAAATTCAAAGAACGACTCATCACCATCCGCACCGGATTGCGATCGACGACTCCATGAGTGGTTAATTGGGGATTATCTTTCCGCAGGGTATTGCCTCCCACCATCACCGCATCACAAGCGCCTCGCAATTGATGCACCCATCGTCTAGAGTCTTCCCCAGTCACCCAAGCACTATGACCTGTGGTTGTAGCGATTTTTCCATCTAAGGTCATAGCATACTTGAAAATTCCCCAAGGTCGTTGATGGCAGATGCGATGAATAAACGCTTCGTTGAGACGCTGACAGGCTTGCTCTTCTATTCCCACCTGTACCTCGATTCCCGCCTCTCTGAGTCGTTGAATCCCACCCCCTGACACCCTGGGATCGGGGTCTACCATCCCCACCACTACACGCCTGACTCCGGCAGCGATCAGGGCTTCTGTGCAGGGAGGGGTGCGGCCATAATGATTACAAGGCTCTAAATTGACATAAACGGTCGCTCCTTGGGCGCGATCGCCCGCCTCTCGTAGGGCAAAAACCTCCGCGTGAGGCTCTCCCGCACGGGGATGGAAGCCCTCCCCCACCACTTCGTTTTCCGCCACCACAACGGCCCCCACCAGGGGGTTGGGAGCGGTCTGACCAAGGGCTTGGCGAGCTAATTCGATGCACCGGTGAATATAAGCGGAATCTACATCAGAGTGAGATTCCTTCGAGGAATGGGTCAAGGTTGTAAGGGGATTATTTAGACTCTTGGGCGAAAATTCTGGCTGATTTTAACACGAATTGATGCAGGGATTACAAACCCTAGAAAGACGTGAGTTTACGATCCTTCCCTAGGAGAGAGTAAGCATCCTTGCCTAGCTTTTTAGGTTGCTAAATCTCTAAATAGTGATATGATTTTTAATTAAGCGTGAATGAAGGAGACTTGGATGTTATTTCGTCAACTGTTCGATCCAGAAACCAGCACGTATACTTATCTATTGGCTGACTTGAAGACTCAAGAAGCCGTATTAGTCGATCCAGTGCTAGAGCAAGTGGGGCGAGAGTTACAACTGTTGCAGGAATTGGGGTTAAGTCTTCGCTATTGTCTGGAAACCCATATTCATGCTGACCATATTACCGGCAGCGGCCAGCTCCGGGAAGCAACGGGTTGTACGTCCATTGTGCCCCAAAAGGCGGGAGCGCAATGTGCCGATCGCTGGATGACGGATGGGGAAGTGTTGCAAGTGGGAGAAATTGAGATTGAGGCGATCGCCACTCCCGGCCATACCGATAGCCATATGGCCTATCTGGTAAATGGAGAAAAATTACTCACGGGTGATTCTCTGCTGATTCGAGGCTGCGGTCGTACAGACTTCCAAAGCGGCGATCCGGGTCTGCTCTATGATGCCATTACCCAACGGTTATTTACCCTTCCCGATCGCACCGAAGTCTATCCCGGTCATGATTATAAAGGTTGTATGGTGTCCACCATTGGCGAAGAAAAACAATTCAATCCTCGTTTAGCCGGTCAAACTCGTGAGAGCTTTATCGCCCTCATGAAAGGCTTAAATTTACCCAACCCGAAAAAAATTGCTGAAGCGGTTCCCGCAAATCAAAGATGTGGCAAAGTGCCCGTCTTAGCTTAATTAATGCTGTATCTTCTTATTTCCTGAGTTAATTTTTATCAACTATGGCGAGCCATCAAAATCTGCAAGACAAACTCCAAGCGATCGACAGTTTTTCTGTGAAAGAATTGTGGGAACAAGACCGGATTCAGTTCATTGATGTTCGCGAACCGAGTGAATATGCCGGAGAACGGATTCCAGGGGCCATTTCTCGACCTTTATCCCGATTTAATCCGGATGATGTTCTTCCCGATCCCACTAAACCCTTTATTCTCTACTGTCAAACGGGAAATCGTTCAGCGACAGCGGCCCAAAAGCTATTTCTAGCGGGCTTTGAAGAGGTGGCCCACTTAGGCGGAGGATTAGAGGAATGGAAACAACAGGGATATCCCACCCACGTCAATCCCAAAGCTCCGATTAGTATTATGCGTCAGGTGCAAATTGTGGCCGGTTCTTTGGTTTTGACGGGAACGTTATTGGGGGCATTTGTGGCTCCTGGGTTCCTATTTTTGAGTGGGTTTGTGGGTGCAGGATTAATGTTTGCGGGGATTAGTAATACTTGCATGATGGCTCAGTTATTGGCGAAATTGCCCTACAATCAGCGAGGATGAGTGATGAGTAATACGGTCGTTTTTTCTATTTTGAAGTGATCTCGATCCCCCCTAGCCCCCCTTGAAAAAAGGGGAAGAAAAAAGTCACCCTTTTTAAGGGGGATTTAGGGGGATCAAAATGTGGGGAATATGAGGAAAATCAGATGTTAGTGAATCTGGTGGGACATGCTTTGGCTGTTTGTATTGGCTTAAGTTTGGGTTTAATTGGGGGTGGGGGTTCGGTGTTGGCTCTGCCGGTGCTAATGTATGTGATGGGAGTAGAAACCAAATCGGCGATCGCCATGACGTTAGCCATTGTCGGCAGTGTCAGCTTGATTGGCGTGATTTCCCATTGGCGATCGGGGAATGTGAACCTGAAAGCAGCACTGATGTTTGCACCTCCAGCCATGGTGGGTTCCTATGTGGGGGCTAAAGTGGCGACACTGCCCACGATCAGCGCCACTCTGCAACTGATGGGTTTTGTGGCGATGATGGTGACGGCTAGTGTTTTGATGATTCAAAGAAGTCGCAAGCCAAAGACGGAAGAGACGCTCAAATCTGCACCTGTTTCCAGTATTTGGCAGAGGTTTATACTGATTCCCTTGGCGGGTTTAGGTGTTGGATTAGTGACCGGGTTTGTGGGGATTGGCGGCGGATTTTTGGTGATTCCAGCCTTGGTGCTACTGGTGCAGATTCCCATGAAGGAGGCGATCGGTACATCCCTATTGGTGATTGCATTTCAATCGGTGACTGGGTTTTGGGGATATCTGAGCAGTCAGATCCCGATTAATCTCCCTTTGGTGTTCTCCTTTATCGTCGCTGCGAGTACAGGGATTATCTTGGGGTCATATTTAACTCAGTTTGTGCCTGGAAAGCAACTAGAGAAAGGCTTTGGCTATTTTCTGCTGGCGATCGCCGTCCTGATTGTGGTAAAATCCTAAACTTCCGTTTTCAAAGCCTGCGATCGCTGCAACTGTTTCACATCAATCAAAGGCAAGAGAATTTCTACCATGGTTCCCTTCCCTTCTCCCTCACTATATAGGGTAATCGCGCCTTCCATCATCTCAATCAAATTCCGAGAAATCGCCAATCCTAACCCCGTCCCTTCAAACTTCCGCGTCCGACTTCCATCACCCATCACAAACGGTTCAAACAACTTCGATTGGGAAGATGGCTTAATCCCAATTCCCGTATCTTTCACCCTAACGACTGCTTGGGACGGCGATGAAGTGTTACCATTGGTATACAACTGTCCATCCTCCTGCATCCTCTCCACTGCGATCGTAATTCCTCCCTGTTCCGTAAACTTAATCGCATTGCCGATCACATTCATAAAAACTTGCTTGAGTTTGCCCACATCAGCATAAACGGCGATCGCTTCAACTTGACGCTCATAAGTTAAAGACAAGCCTTTAGAGTGCATGGAGGCAGATTCAATATCAATCACCTCTTGTAGGATCTGATTTACGTCTACTGCTTCTAACTCTAGAGAGAGCTTACCCGCTTCAATTTTAGATAAATCCAAAATATCATTAATAATTGAGAGTAAATGCAAAGCCGCATTATCAACTTGTTGCAAAAAATCCAACTCTTCTTCTTTATCATCACAGAACCCATCTTTAACCAACCGAACCGAGCCAAGAATAGCATTGAGTGGCGTTCTCAACTCATGGGAAATACTGGCTAAAAACTCACTTTTAAGCTGATTAGAACTTTTCGCTTCTTGCCAAGCCACTTCTAGCTCTTCTGCCCAACTGGTTAACCGTTCGACCATACTATTCAAAGCTTGAGCGAGTTGATTAAATTCATGGATTTTGAACTGCTGGGGAATCGCTTCTGGGGAAACACTACATTCAACGCTTTTGGCATATTTGCCTAACTGTTCAACCGGAGTGACCAAAGAGCGAGCTAAAATTAGCGTGGCAATTAAATTCGCCGCAATTAATCCCAAAACTAAATTAATTAGGGTTTGCCGAATTTCTTGAAGACCATAGAGGGCATGATCCAGAGGCGTTACGGCTAAAATCACCCATTTTCCCTGAGTCAATCCCTGAGTGGTTGGATTCGGAATCGCCGTATATCCAGTAATCACTTCCTTTTCACTTTGATCGAAATGAGGCAAGTGCAGAAAATTGCTTTGACCCCCGGTAGCTGACCGCATAATTGCTTCTAATCGAGATTTTAGATTTGGATCGTCGATCCCATGAATATTAGTTCCAATTTGACGGTTATCCAGATGGGCAATGATTGTACCTTCTTGATTAATGATGACCGTATAACCGGATAAGGATTTGCGTTCTTGAATCTGTTGTAGGGGAAGAGCAGCTTCAAGGACTAGGTTATATTGGGGTTCTTCAGAAGCGTCATAAACGGGGGCACTGATTAAAAAGTGAAGCTGGTCTTGACCATAAGGCTCTAGAGTGGAATTGGGATTATCAGTGAGTAATTCGACTGTTACTGGACTAGAAGATTGAGGAGAGGGTTTTTGAGTAATTTTTTCAGTTGAGACGTTACCGATCGCCTCAACTCCACAGGTACTCGCAATCATCTTATCACCGGTCAGGGTTTGCAGTTGCAAACAGACGACAGAATCAGAAACGACAGAATGATAAAACCTCTGACTTAGCTCTTGGAGATAGGGATCGATTTTGGATAAATCCCCGGATTGCAAAATGCCACTTTCACTCGCTGTTACCACTTGATCGGTTAGACCATTGATACTGACATCGAGGAGAGCTGCTTTTTCAATGGCACTTTCAATAATATTATACCGAGCCGTTTCTAATAAACTCGAACGCGCTTTACGGTACGTGGCATATTGAAGTAAAAGTAAAACCGGAATGGTCATCAGCAAAATCCGCACTAACAAAATACGGCGAAAAGATGTTTCGGTGGATTGGAGTAAACGGAAGAACTTCAACATACCCTAATGGTGACAAACGATTGCACAGGTCAGCACATAACTAGGATCGCTCCTAAGTTGGGATACAATTAAAACTAGAGTTTCAGGGAACTCCTGGATTCATTGTAGGAAATAATTGGTTTTATTGGCTCCCAGAATTTACGGAAAATCACGCAAGGTTTTTGGGTGAGAACTCAGGCATAATAGTGATAAGAAACTCAACAATCATCTTTATGGCTCGTCTCAATCATAAGGCATATACGATCCTAGTGCGGGAACTAGAGCGATGCGTGGGGAATGATCCGCTCAAAGCTCCTACAAAAAGGCTGGTACTCAAGCGGTTGGAGCGTCTACGACAACAAACTGGCGATCCAGTTTCGGAGCAACAGCTACAGGAAACGATTCAGGCTCTGATTCCAGAGTTCCCGACGAAGGTGATTCGCAAAGCAGCAAAAGCCAATCAACCCTCTTCGGGACTGTTCGGGTATTTGTTTTGGGGGGGAGCGGGTTTAGCTGGATTAGCGGGTTTGGTGTATATCCTGAACCTTCCCTATCCTATGATTCGCTGGCCAGTGTCGAAAACGATTCCCTTGGTGCTGCTACCCAGTTATATGAAAATGGATTACGATTATCGGGGAGCGATCGCCAATGTGGAAAAAGCTGACCAACTGATTAACCAAGCCACCAGCGCCGCCGATATTGAGTTAGGGGAAGAGAAAGTAAACCTAGCGCAAAACCATCTGGATGGTTTACCGGTGTGGTTTTTAGGTTATTTCCCCCAGCGCTACTGTACCTTGTTTAGTTGTAGTTGGCGGTTTACCCTGGATGAATATCAAGTCGCTCGGCAACAGGTGGCTCGCATGGATGCTAAGGTCTTCCAAGAAACGAATGCCCTAACCCTGCTCGAAGAAGGGCAAAGCCAAATCGAAGAAGCGAAAAGCCAGTATCAACAAGCTAACTCTGAAAGTGATAAACAGGAGGCTATATCCCTATGGCAAGCGGGACTCGATAAACTCGACCAAATCCCCCGACAAACTGTCGCCGGACGCATGTCTGAGCCTCAAATTAGAGCCTATCAGCGCGATTTTCAACAGGCCTCTGGCCGGGCAGTGGGAACGCAAAAAACCGATACCCTGATCCAAGCGGCTGCTCAATATGGCATGGCAGCGGCCCAACTGTCCCAAAATCCTCCCCATGCTGAGGAACAATGGCAGGAAATTATCCGCCTGTGGGATCGGGGAAGCGATCAGTTAGAACGGGTTAGGGATGATAATCCTGCCTATGTTCAAGCCCAGGCTAAATTAGCCGAATATCGCAAAAATGCGGCTATGGCGCGGATTCGCCTGCGGAATGAACAGCGCTCGACTCAAGCTTTGAATCAGGCTAAAAGAGAAATTACGGCTTGGCAACGGTTAGCGGCTTCTAGTACCAACACTGGGGTACTCGTCAGTGGACTGCAAAGGATTATTTATGACTTGGATCAAGTCAAATCGGGTACAACGGCTACGGAAGAAGCGCGATCGCTGCGACAGTTTGCCGAAGCGAAAATGCAGGAACTGAGTCAGTAAGAGGACTCGCCTATAGCGCTATAGGACTTGAGACTTGATAAAGTCAATGAACTGCCGTGCGGTTCTCCCAGAGCGCCCATTATGACGAGTTGCCCATTGTAGGGCTTGATATTCTAATTCTGCGCCGGTGAGAGAAAGCTGATTGAGGGCGGCTAAATGTTGCACCATTTGCAGGTAGGTTCTTTGATCGGCGGGTTCAAAGGTGAGGGTTAAGCCAAAGCGATCGCTAAAAGAGAGCTTTTCTTGTAGAGTATCCCAATGATGAATCTCTTCGGCATCTTTCGGATGGGGGCGATCGCCGAAAAACTCCCGGATTAAGTGACGACGGTTGGAGGTGGCATAAACAACCACATTATCCGGTCTCTCGGTTAAATTGCCTTCTAAGACCACTTTCAGAGACTTAAAAGCATCATCATCTTCTTCAAAGGATAAGTCATCCACAAAGATAATAAACTTTTGGGGCAGATTTCGCAGCCGTTCCACAATGTCCGGCAAATCTTTCAGGTCGGACTTAGCGACTTCAATCAAGCGCAAGTTATCATAGGGATGAATCAAGCCTTTAATTAAAGAGGATTTGCCACTGCCGCGAGAGCCGTATAAAAGGACATTCAGAGCCGGAGAGCCAGCGAGTAAGGCTTCCGTGTTCTGTAAAAGGGATTGTTTTTGCTCTTCGTATCCCACTAATTCCTTAAGTTGAATGCGATCGGGATAAGAAACTCCCTTTAACTCTCCCGACTGCCAACGCAACGCCCGATATTCGCAAAAAATTCCCGTACCATGCTGTTGATAATAGTGGGCTAATTCCGGCAGCGCATCCGCCCAATTTTCCCTGTTTCCCAGCAGAGCATGAGCAGAAGATTCCATCACCCAGCAAACTGGGGGTTCTGGCAAATCGGCCACCCATTGCACCCACAAGCTCATCTGTTCCACCACCGGGGGTTCCCCTTGACAAAGAGTTTCTAAGGTGTGTAAATCCTGTCTTGCAGCAGCCACCAGGGGGCTGGGAATTTTGGCTAGGGGAAGGTGTTGCGCTTGGTTGGTAAAGGGATTATGGTCTCGGAAAATTTGGCCCAGGAGATAATCTGACCAACTTTTTTGGATATTCGCCAGGGTTCTAAACCAATGACCGTATGCCTTGAGACACTCTAGGGGATGGGGTTCCGGTTGGTTGAGTTGCTCTAAGAGGTTCAGGAAGGCTTGGCCAACTCGATTGTCAAGAACGTTTTGATAAAGGAGTATAGAAGCGGCTTGATGTTGCAGGGAGGCAATGTGTTGTCGTGCTGAAGGGTTTAGGGTGGTCATGGAAGCCTTGGGCGATCGGATGAATTTATAGGGTGAAGATGCGATAAAATAAGCACAGAGTATTTCTACGCTACGATATGATTGGAAAAAATTGGAACACTTGGGTGTTAACTGCCATTGTACTTATTTTAGCGCCCAGTGCGATCGCCCAAAATACCGACCCTTTGCAGCAATTGCAAACCACCGGCAATTGCTACGAGTGCGATTTGAAGCGAGTTGATTTACAAGAAGCAGATCTGAGATTGGCAGATTTAAGGCGAGCCGATCTCAGAAGGGCTAATTTGAGAGGAGCAAATTTAGCAGGAGCCGATCTTGAAGGAGCAAATCTTGAAGGGGTCAATCTTAGGGAGGCAAATTTGGATGCAGTTACCCTAAGAAAAGCCAATCTTAGAGAAGCAGATCTCAGAGACTCCAACATGGATACAGTGATTTTAACTGAAGCGGACTTGAGCGGGGCCAATCTCGCGGGAGCCTTTGTTGATGCCCTAAATGCCGATGGAGCCGTATTTTGCTTGACGGTCTTACCTTCTGGAAAAATCAGCCGAGAATGTCCTTAAGTTACCTTAGCCGATCGGCCAGACTGCCGTGAGCGATCGAATTGGCTGCTTTATAGCAGTGAATGAGTTGGTTAGGACAGTTAAATTTTGATTTTAGGCAACAGGGAACAGAAAATGTCTTACAGCCATTCGCTTTCTTCATGAGGTACAAGAGGCAAAGATCCCCCCAACCCCCCTTAAAAAGGGGGACTTTCACTGCCCCCCTTTTTAAGGGGGATTTAGGGGGATCAAAATGTACCGCAGAACAGCGAAAAATGCTGTAAGTCTCCCTTGCCTTACTTTAGAACAAAATTTTTAATTTTTAATTTTTAATTTTTAATTGAACTCATCCTTGATGGCGCTTAAACGGAATTGTCTTTCCTTTGTGCTTTTCCCCTGGAGTCCCACCATCTTCACGTTCTGAACCTGGTTCTACTTGAGCCTCTTCTTCTTTCACAGCGTCTTTCTTATTCCTTCCTTGGGCATCGTGCCACGGAGAATCATACCGGTTCCAAGGGAGAATCGGCCCTTTGGGTAACTTATTGGTGAGTACGGTAATATTATCCTGATCCGGTTCCGGCAGGTTGACTTTCTTTTTGGGAGGATTGGGATTGTCCCGATGGGAACTCATAGAGCAAAATAAGTCAAAACAGTAGGGAAGCAAGCCATCCCTGGACAAAAGTTAGCCACTACCATATCCGTCAGAATCACCAGCGCCAACATCCAGGTGGCATAGGCAGCATAGGAGAGGGATTGGGAGATATCATCTAACCGTTGTTTATTTACATTATAGGCTTCTGCCCAGTTCACGAGCATTTGCAGTTGATATTCCTCTGGCGAGAGAGATAAGTAGCTTTCCAGGAACTTGCGATCGCCTAAATTGGGACTGACTGCCATTTGCCGAGGGAGGAACGCCGAAATCAGCAACGTGAAGTTCACAAGGAAGCCGATCAACTCAGCAACCGTGAGCAGGTTAGGGACTAGCACCAACCGCGACAGGGTTAAACTGGTAAGCAAGGCTCCATTGGTCACAAATAATATATTCAGTTTCGTCGTTAGGGTTTGGTTTTTCTGTCGTTGTTGTTCGAGGACTTCACGAGCATCGCCAACAGCTAGTTCTAGGGTACTGGCAGATAGGGAGTCTTCAGAAGGTTCAGGAGAAAGGGTATCAAAGAGGGAATGCACGGTGGCCGTCATAGTGGTAGGAGGGTTTATTCAGTTATGGAGTGAAGGGTGGCGTTGGCCAAAACCTTGGCCAGGTCTATCTTCTATTATGCTAGACCCTGAATCCTTTTGGCTAGAGGATTTTTACAGGATTTTGGGGGTTCTCTCGGTGAGCAAAAGTCGTCTTTATCTGAGCTAAATTACGGATAGAGGCGATCGCTCTTTCAAAAGCGCTTGTTTTTTTGCTGAACTTTAATATTTTATCAGAAATCCCTGAAATATAATGAGGTCTATATCTTAGGATCAGGCAAATTTATGGGTCAAATCATTCGCAAAATCTATTTACACTGGAGTGGAACGCACTATAATTGGGCGACTCCTGGTCATTACCATACCGTCGTCATGAGTGATGGCACGGTTAAACGGCACACGGGTTACGATCAAATGTTGCGGACTCATACTTATGCCCGCAACACCAATTCTGTCAGTATCTGTTGCTCCTGTATGGGAGGAGTGGCTTGGCGGGATTATCCCCCCACCACCATCCAGATTGACAATATGTGTAAAGAAGTGGCATCTCTTGCCCTAGATTTGGGTTGGGGAACCAACGATATTACCATCTCTAGTGTGATGACTCACGCCGAAGCAGCCGCTAATCGGGATTTTACCAAGTGGCAAGCTTGGAACAGCACCGGAGTCTCTTTTGCTACAGCAAGATACTATGGGCTGCCCCATGATAACTATGGCCCCATCAGTTGGCATGATGGATGGCCGGGGGGTACAGCCGAACGCTGGGACTGGTGGCAACTGAAATCCTCCGATCGCGGTGGTGTAGGAGGGGATATTTTACGGGATAAAATCCGGAGCTTCATGCAAGCTGCGGCCGATCCAGACTTACAAAAGATCGAAAACTATCAACAGGAAACGGAATGCAAGATCTTCTTTGGGGGAAGAGTGATTTCTACAGGGTATATCCTTTCCGATAACCGGTGTTATGCTCGGTTATTAGATTTAACATCACCCTTCCAGATCCGAATTGGTACAGTCCAAAGCGGGGACATCCGGTTTATTAATCTGGTTTCGGATAAATACAAGCCCAAATATATAACTGATGCTCCCATTATTCCCAGTTTTCCCAATGTTGATATTTACCTAAATCGTCCTTTAGATGTGAATGGGAATGCCATTGGCGATCAAGATTTCCCAGTACAACCCTTTGTGCAAGGGGTTTTGTTGAAGCGTTCTACCTATGTCATCTTGGCAGATTTTTGTAAAGAATTGGGCATTGATTATGCCTATCGGGGTGCGGATAAGTCCATTCATTTAGGCACGAAAACAGCCCCTCCGATGTAAATGTTTCCTATAATATTAAGGAGTGGGAGCGTCTCGCTCCCTAGCTCCTTAATTAGGGTGAATCCGCTTCGCGGACATTTTTATGTCGGACGCAGTCCGAAACAACCGGAGATGATATTAATGGTTCATTGTTCATTGCTAAACAATTACTCATTACCAGAATTTGGTGTTTTGTTGCGATAGTAAATCGGATCTTCTCCGTCTTTAGCGGTGACGTTTTCATAAACGCCGTCATCTCGCTTGACTAATTTACTAAAGCCTAAATTTTTATAATCATTATTGCTCGTGGGAACACTAAGCATGGGAGCGCTCAACAAACGGCGCACGGGTGCATCTAAGGGTGTGTCTTCAGTATCGATCTGGGCGAGTTCACACAGTTTGCCCCAAGTTTCGATGGTTTGATTGAGGGAATGAAAGACTTCGACCCGGCGATTATTACTAGGGCAGAAATAATCGTAGAGAGGCATAAGATTCCGTAAATTGAGAAAAAGGTTAATCTATTGTTTAGTGTATAGGGGTTAGGGTCAGATTTCAAGAGATTGATGGGTTGATCGCACAGAAAAGCGCTATATTCAACAGAGGCGATCTTAAGTTTATGAAGTTTTGAGAATTAAAACAACTTAGAGGGTTTAAGCGTGTTATAATAATGTGTTTTAGTTGAACACCCTAGAGGGGTGAAGCGATCGTTTAATTTTAGGGGCACAGACCATGATTCAACAGCGACACTCTCAGACGCAACATTTAAGAGATTGGGCTTATCTGGGGATGGAAAAATATTTCCGCAAAGCGATCGCCTATGAACAGAAAGTATTAGCCGACCAAGATCCCGAAGATTTACACCAGATGCGCGTGGGAATGCGACGCTTACGCAGTGCAGTCAGTGGTTTTGCTCCCATTTTAGACTTACCACCCCAGGTTAGTAACAAGAAGATCGGCAAAATAGCCAGAATTCTCGGAGAGTTGCGAGACTTAGATGTACTGCAAGAAGCTCTGCAAGCGTATCAACCCCAATTAAAAGCTAAGGAAAAACCCTTACTAGAGAAGGCATTGAAAAAAACATCCAAACGGCGCTCTAAGGCTTTCCAAAAGGTGAAAAAGCTCCTTCAGGGTAAGACCTATCAGAAATTTAAGCAGTCTGTACAAGCATGGTTGCAAGAGCCACACTATCAGCAGTGGGCAGAGTTATCAATCAATAGTGTATTACCGGATCTCTTGTTACCTTACATCAATCAATTGTTGCTGCATCCCGCTTGGTGGGTTGGGGTAACCATAGATCGAGATAAAATTAAGCGGCAAACCCGGTTAACCCTCAAAAGCGCTGAAGCGCAGATTGCCCAACACGGGGAAGGGTTGCACGATCTGCGGAAACAAGCAAAACGGGTGCGCTATCAAATGAGCTTGTTTAGACAGCATTATGGCCCGGTTTACCAAGAATATGTGCAAGAGATTAAACAAATTCAGGAGGTATTAGGTACGATCCAAGATACTTTGGTTTTGGAAGGGTTTTTGGATGAAGTGTTACCCTCAGACTGGAGAACAGAAGGGCCGACCTTGGCAAAACTGTTAAGCAAACAGCGTTATGAATGCTGGAAAAAATGGTATAAACTACAGCAGCGATACTTGAGTGAAACCGTGCGTCAAGGGTTACGACACTCAGCGATCAGTCCGTTAATTCAGGTAGCGGTAGGAGAGAACAATACCCTAATTAACAATCAAACATCAGAGGAGATCGCCCCTGGTCAGACAAAAAACCATCATCACCGGCAAGATAAAAACTAATATCAATCCAGTTTCCGCAAGCGGACATGAAAATGGGTTAACAAGGGGGCAAGATGCCCGCATTCCTAAAACTTTTACAGCGCTTCGCGCGGTAATGAGGTACAGTCGGAAAAGATCCCCCAAACCCCCTTAAAAAGGTTGCTCTCATCGGCTCAATTGTTGCCAAATCAAATAGAAATGGTATTACCAAAAATAACCGTCTTTAATGGTGGTTTGGCCGTTGGTGGGGTCGTATTTGAGCAGGTATTCGCGGGTAATGGCTTCTTGATTGCGTAGATTTTCGATTTCGGTTTGGGCGATTTCGGTGTCAGTAGAGAGGAGAATCACTTGGTGGGAGGCGCTGGGGAAGTAGCGCTCGATTAGGTTTTGACGGTGGGAGGAGTCGAGGCGACCGAGGGGGGTATCAATGGCGACGGGGAGTTGGCGGCCGGAGACTCTGGCGAGACCCCATAAAAAGGCGATCGCCAACAGTTGCTTTTCTCCGGCCGATAAACGGTGTTTGGGCAGGGGTTTACCTTCGCAATCATACAGAGACAGGCTGTAATCTTCGGTACTGACGACGACGCGGTGAACGAGGTCGGATTTATGCAGGAGGTAGCGGAAGCACTCGGTTACCTGGTTTTCGAGCTTGTTTAGTTTTTTCAGGGTCAGTTTTTCTCGGTATTTTTCCAGTATCGTTTTCACTCTGGCAATGGAGTTGATGATATGGGTGGCGTTTTCCTGAGCCAGAAACTTTTCGCTGTAGTCTTTGAGTTGTTTTTTCACTTCTTCGATGCTGCGCTCAAGGTCTCGGAGTTGACGATGTTTGTATTCTAAATCGATTTCGAGTTTGGTCTTTTTGTCGTTGGCTCGTTCTTTGGCTTCCCTTAATTCTTGATAGCGTTCGGGAGAGGCGGCGACGGTAAGTTTGCGCTCGACATCCATCAGTTGCCGTTCTAACTTTTCCAGATATTTGGATTCTGCTTGGGCTTTTTCCCGTTGGCTGGAAATATCGTAGGCGATCAGTTTTTCTAGGGTTTCCAGTTCTTCGGGGGTGGCGTGCAGCCAGGTATTTTCGGGGGGTAAGATTTCCTGTTCTAAATGGTGGTAATCTTGCTGTAAAAAGGATTGAATATCTGTAGTTTGGGACTGGGCAAGTTGCAGGGTTTGCAGATAATCGAGTAAACGCCGATCGCGCTCCTGAATGCGATCGCGGGAAATTTGCGCTTTTAAGGACTCCTGTTCCGCTTTTCCTTGGGCGATCGCCTGCTCCATCAAGGGTTCAATCAGACTCAGGGGTAAGGAAGTAGCAGCTAAATTCACCAGTGCGTCGCGAGTCTGCTGGATTTTCGCCTCTTCGCTTTTTCTCTGTAAATCAAGCTGATGGCGTTCGGCCGCGATTTTTCCCCCTTCGGAGACAAACTCATTTTCGGCTTCTTTAGCCTTGTTAATCGCCCGTTTGAGCATATGTTCTGTATTTTTGATCTCTTGGGTAATGCGCTCCTTCTCCCCGTCATATCCCTTGAGTTTGCGGTCAATTTCCTCTAAATTACCCAATTCCTGCTTATCGGCGATCTGCTTTTGCTGACGACGGGAGAGGATGTCTAAGTCGGTGTCCAGGCGATCGGCTAATTCTAACCCCAATAAAGACTGAATCGCCTGCACCACTAAGGGAGGGGGAGCATCAAGATCGGCCAATTCTTTCACCTGTTCCCCATCAAATAAAAACAGATTGGAAATACCCAAAGGTAACAGGTTTTCGATATAATCATCCCAAGTATCTCTAAGGGTATTTTCCGGAAATTCACCATTCAAAATCCCCAAAGTATCCTTACTATCTTGCTTTGTCCAATAGCGGATAATTCGCAGTTGCGTATGGAATTGAGATTCTGGGTCATCGGGGTTGAGGGTGTCGGTTTTGGCGATTTTGCTGCTATCCCCAGAAATAATCTGCACCAAAAGTTCTAATCGGGTTTTTTCTGAGTCTGGAGTATGGCGATTAATGCATTGCTTGAGAAAGTTACTATAACTGAGATTTCCTCGCGTGGAACATTCGGCTCGATGACCATAGAGGACTAAGCGAATGGCATCCATGAGGGTCGTTTTTCCGCCCCCATTCATTCCCCCTAAGAGGAGGATGGGTTTACCCTCGTTGGGGCGCAGGTTGAGGACTTGTCTACCCCTGTAGGGGCCGAAGTTTTCTAATACGAGTTCGAGGAAGATCATAAATCAATTAACAATTAACAATTAAATATGGTTGTGCCCTCTCCCTATATCCCTCTCCCACGGGGAGAGGGACTTTACCCCCTTCTCCTGTGGGAGAAGGGGGCAGGGGGATGAGGGCTAATCCTTCTGAGCAGAAGAACCAAACTTAAACTCTCCCCAACCTAAACTGAGTTGTTCACTTGCAGGTGGGGGTTCGGGTTTGGGTTGGTTGTCGGGATGGTTAGGATCGGCTTTTTCGGGGTTTTTAATGATCTCTTCGACTTTCTCCGCGTCCCCTTTTAAAACGGCAGTTTTGATGGCTCGTTGAAAATGGGCCTGTTGAATGGCTTTTTCTCGTTCGCGAGAACTGATTTCAAAGCATTTGCTCAGAGCCTCATAAATGCCGGAGCGACTGCTTTTGTTTTGATATTGGCGCTCGGTATTCAGGAGTCTGGCGAGTAGCTCGAATTCCATGGAGTCCTTATCGGTGACCTCTTCGAGAACGCTCCATTCGTCTAAACCGAGGAGGGTGCGATCGCCTTCTGGACGGCGATCGATGAATTCCTCTCCCGTAACTTCTTGATAAATTTGGGGTAAGCTATCTTCAAATTCATGTTTTTCTTCTAGCCAAATGCGGCGAATTTCGCTCAATTCTTCCGGAGTAATCAAGGTTATTTCTCCCATTTCTGGCGGTGCAGTTTGCCGAATTTGTACCTGTGCTTGGAGCAGTCGTCTGAGCAGGTATTCCCGCCATTCTTTCTTATAAGGGCCGGGAATGGGCTGGAGTTCGGTTGATGGATTTTTTTGACGATCGGGTTGTTTATCATCCGTTTCAACTTTGCGTTCAAACAGTTCGACTTTTCCATAAATACGCCGAAAATCTCGTTTATCGCGATCGCTTTTTGTATCCAGTTCATTGCGCAGATCTAAAAGCGGTTGCAACCATTCCTTTTCTTCATCATTTTGGATCATGGCTTCCATGGATTTATCCTTGTTCACCATGGTACAAACCCAGCATCCAAAGCGAGAACTTCCACAACTGGGGGTTGAGGTATCGACGACTAGGGGGCATTCGTTATCGGCAGTTGCTCCCCGATACATGGAAAAGAGGTCTTTGTTATTGATTCCCCAAGGATTTTCCCATTGCATGAGGTACATCCAAACTTCATCAGTTCGCCAATCTTCAATTGGACTGTATACTAGAGAGTTAGGTAAACGAGAGTTAGGGCTTAACCTTTCACGTATTCTACCTTCTTCATACTTTTCCATCACTGATGCACGAATAGAGCTTTCAGCTTTACGAATTCCTAAAACAACAATAGTTTCACCATACGTTCTAATTACGTCTCGGATAAAAGAGTTAACTGGCTGAATTTTCATTCTATCTGTACACCACCGAAAACCTGGGCGAGGCGCAGGATATCCTTTCCCAAGCAAACAAACCCAAAAACTATCTTTGAAATTCGGATAAAGTAAGTGAGCTTCAATCGGCATTTGCTGCTCTTTTGCTGACTTTCTCATGTTTCTGATCGATTCTTTTACCCAAGCAGCAACAATCGGATTTTCAACTAGGGTATCTGTGGTGATCGCATGAACTGTTTTAGTTCTGCGCTCTATCGGTAATCTGGATAAGGCATTCCAGATAAGCTGTAAAATTACGGTTGAATCCTTACCACCACTGTATCCTATCACCCAAGGAATTTCATCAAGACAGTAAAGATTCTGAATTTCCTCGATGAGTTTCTC
The DNA here is from genome assembly GCF_030068445.1 of Roseofilum halophilum BLCC-M91. Lineage (GTDB taxonomy): Bacteria > Cyanobacteriota > Cyanobacteriia > Cyanobacteriales > Desertifilaceae > Roseofilum > Roseofilum halophilum. The sequence goes on from NZ_JAQPOK010000088.1 coordinate 42,103, forward strand.
AATCGTAATGATAAACTCATCGACGGTACGCTGTGGCAAGAGTGAAGGCTTAGTCGCTGTCATGATGATCCGTGTTTCCCCAGTTGATTATGTCACTAATTATGTGTTACCATGTAACTATAGTGATCTTTCGTAACAAGTTAGTTGTATGGTTCAAAATACAGATCATAACACTGAGGATGAATTAGATCTCAATAAAGTTATCAATCCTTACCTGGCTGAACATCATCGCGATCGGTGCTACCCTGCCTTGATTTTTAACCAAGGAAATCGGCAGATGCTACAAATTAATGTTCCAGCCCATGATCTTCCTACTCTCTTACAGGCAAAACACTCTACTGATAACAATCCTGACTCTGGCAAAAACCGCCCTGAAGTCCCAGGGCATGTCAATGAGATTAAAGACTATATTCGAGAAAGAGTGACAAGAAATCGGCCCTGGGTATTAGGTACAATAACAGCTAATGTTGATCCTTCCGAGATTAAGGTTATTCACTTAGGTCGTGGAGTTGGTCTAGCAGTTATCCCCAGAAATGTCAAGTTAGATATTACTGATGGACAGCATAGAATTAGAGCTATTGATGAGTTGGCTAGAAGTCCAGAAAATAGCTTAATTGGTGATGACGACTTTCCCATTACGCTTATACTAGAGCCAGAATTTAAGCAATGCCAAACTGATTTTCGGGATATGGCACAAACTAGACAGTTGGATAAGTCATTACTATTATCATTTGGGGAATTTGAAGGACGTATTGGAATTACTAAAAGTATAATTGAATCTGTTCCAATGTTTGCCCATAAAACGGAAAAGATAAAAGGTAGTCCTTCTACTAACAAAAAGCTTATATACACAATCAACTACCTCGTTAAGTTTGTTAGTTGTGCTTTTACAGATGATGCAAATAAAGAACTACTTGGCTATGATGTCGAAAAGTCCTCTAATGCTCTGATTTCTTGTTGCAACTACTTTTTCTCAAACTGTAGAAACACAAAAGAAATTTTTGAAAAAGACATCAGAGAGTTAACGACTGAAGATGTGGGTAAATTCAAAGATAACTGTATTTTAGGTCGAAGTGTTGGATTAGAAGTGTTAGGGCGCTTATTACATTACACTTATGATAAAGATAATAATATTTTTGATGAAAATCATGTTTTTAAGCTTTCTCAATTAGATTGGTCAACAGGAAGTAATCTATGGAATGGAAGTATTGTCAAAGTCGATCCTAATCCCAAAAATCCAACTAAACCCTACAAAATTGCTGCAAGTATGAATCTTGTGAAGATTGCAGTTAATGAAGTTAAGGAGCAATTAGGGTGGCTTGATCATACTCCACTGTTCTAAACGACTCTAAATTCTTAATTCTGATTCCATGTCATGAGTGAGATTAACCTCCTAAACTGACTCATGTTTCCAAAAACCCCATCAAATAGTCGCGCATCCAAACCCTAGTGGTAGCAGAAACCGGAAAGCGTCCCTTAATGATAATCGAATCTTGCCAAACCGGGTTAGCCACCGACCAATCCACCGCCGCCAAACCCTGTAAGTAAATTTCCCAAGACTCCGGGTACAGAGACAACAGGGTAACCCCTACCTCTGCTAACCCGAAAAAGGCGATCGCCTGACAACACACATAATGCTCCCTAACTTCCCACGCCCTCAACTCCCCCGTCAACACCGATCGCCAAACTGGTATCACCTCCCCTATCCCCCGCCAAAATAACACCGCTTGCGCCACAGTCACCCCCCGATCGAGCATATGCTGTATTGCCGGATACACCATCGACAGGGTAAACAGCTTACCTGACTTCGCCCCTAAGCGGCTCCGTTCCAGATCGGTTAACTCCCGTAAATTTCGCACATTGCGAACAACTTCTAATACCCAACGGTTGCCCCATTGCCGATGGTTATACAACCACCCCAACCCCGGATCGAGAGCTATGCTATGGCAATTGAGATCGTAAAACATTTGCTGCGATCGCTCCAATCCCATCGCCAAAAAGAAACACACCGCGATCGTCTCATATCCCAGCTCTGGATGCTCCTGTAATGCCCATTCCAGCGCCATCCGACGATGCCACCCATCATTAATGGTTAACGTGGCATCCATGGGCACATACAAGCGCCCCATCTTCCAATCTTCCCCTTCCTCACTCACCGGTTCAAACCGCGTATCCCCATCAATAGCCACCGTCAGCGCCGGTAAAATATAGCTGTCTAAATTGTCTAAAATATAACGGCATAAACTCCTGATCCGAGACCGAGAAGGCGATCGCCCCACCCGCAACACCGGATCGCTCTCCCCCATCCCCACCGGGAATAGCTTCGGTAAAAACCGCAGAGGACACATCGATGTATAATACTCATCTCCCCCCTGAATCCCCCGAACCACTGGTAGCACATACTCAAACGCCGTCAACATCACCCTTTCCCCCCGCGACTCCTCCAGTATGACACACTTTTTAAAAAGTTGAGTCAGTTTTAGAAAACTTATTGCCCCTCTATCCCTCTCCCCAGGGGAGGGACTTTGAACCCCCTTCTCCCGTGGGAGAAGGGGGCAGGGGGAAGAGGGCGTATCTTCCCGCAGGTGTTGCCCTCTCCCTCTATCCCTCTCCCCAGGGAGAGGGACTTTGAACCCCCTTCTCCCGTGGGAGAAGGGGGCAGGGGGAAGAGGGCAAACCAGCCAACATCAATGAGATAATCAACCTTAACCCCAATTTTTAATTTTTAATTTCTAATTTTTAATTTTTAATTCCCCCATGACCATTCTCGACCCACTCCCACCCCACCAACTCCTCGTCCAAAAAACCCAAATGGGACAAAGCCAAGCCTACCTCGCCTCCGTCACCCTCGAATGGCTCTCTAACCATGTCCGGTTTGCTCACCAACTCCCCCTCTTTCAACACAAATTCGACCCCCAAACCCACAACCCCATCCGGGATGCTGAAACCATCGAACACCTACAACAGCGCCCCCTTGACTGGTCGCGCCAAGCCCCCCTAGCCCAATATCTAGCTGTCCGTCCCAACCACAAATTCCCCCCCATCCTCGCCGTTGTCAGTCCTCCCTGGGTCGATGAACCCCATGCCCCCGAATGGGACGGAGAAGATCGGGCTACGGAGTCCGCCGCCCAATTTACTCCCCTCAACCGCGACCAAACCCTGGGCCTACTGAACCTCGATCGCAGTATCTCCCTTTTTGCCCTCGATGGCCAACATCGGCTCATGGGTATCCAAGGACTGATGGAACTGATCCGCACCGGTTCCCTACCCAAATACAAGAAAAACAGAAAGCCCACCGGCTCCAACATTACGGCTGAAGACCTCTATCAGCACTACCCCATCACCCCCAGCCAACTGCAAAACCTAGGCCAAGAAACCATCGGCCTGGAAATTATGCCCGCCGTCCTGCCTGGGGAAACCCGCGACCAAGCCAGGGGGCGCATTCGCTCGATTTTTGTCCATGTCAACCTGATGGCGGTGCGCCTGAGTGCCGGTCAACTGGCGCTTCTGAATGAAGATGACGGCTTCTCTATTGTCGCCCGTCGTCTCGCGGTTAACCATCCTCTACTGAAGGCAGAGAGCGATCGCCACCCTAGAGTCAACTTTGACAGCGCCACCGTCTCCACCAAATCCACCGTTCTGACTACTCTCCCCGCCCTCAAAGACATGGCTCAAGCCTATCTCCAGCATCCCTATCCCCACTGGAAACCCACGGAAAAAGGACTGATTCCCCTGCGCCCGGAAGACGAGGAACTCGATGAGGCGATCGCCACCTTTTCCACCCTCTTCGACCACCTGGCCAACCTCCCCAGCTACCAAGCTTTAGAAATGGGTACTTTGAGTACCGACCTACGCCGGTTCAGCTTTGAAAGCCATGATGGCCAAGGCCATATGCTCTTCCGTCCCGTGGGTCAAATCGCCCTCGTTCGGGCGATCGGTATCCTCGTTTACCAACACCACCTCAGCCTCACCCCCATCTTCACTCAACTCTGCGCCTATGATGCCCAAGGGGGCTTCAGTCACATCGATCACCCCGAATCTCTCTGGTACGGTATCCTTTTTAACCCCACCAAAAAGCGCATCCAAGTCTCCGGCCGGGATCTAGCCACCCGTTTGCTGATCCACCTAATCAACGACACCCCCGACACCTTAGATCGGGCCCAACTGCGCCAAGACCTAGCCAACGCCCGCACCTTCCAAGACAAAGCCCTCAGCTTCGACGGTAAATTAGTTCACCCGCGCCAATTACGTCTACCGGGGCAATTGGGGTAATGGGGGAATGGGGAGATGGGCGATCGCCTCAAATTTGTTAAAATAATAAGCTGACACCGCAAAAATAACAAATCGTTAAAAATGTATATGAGCCATCAACCTGAATTGCTTTTAGGGCGATCGCTTCGTCAAGCCCGTGAATTAGCCCAATTGTCCCAAACCGAAGCCGCCCAAAAACTCCGTATTACCCCTGCCGCTCTCAGCCAATACGAGAGCGGGAAGCGACGCATAGAGGCTCTCATACTCGATCGCTTGGCCCATTTATACGGTGTTCCAGTCACGTACTTTTTTGACGATAATAATCACCAAAACCCCTTACCTCATTGGGAAACCCATTTAAGAAGAATGGCTCAGGATCTATCGCCAGAAGCTAAAGCCGGAATTACCCAATTAATTCAAATCATTCATCAACTCGAACAACTGTATCAGATTACCCATACTCCATTGCCCGTAAACGGCGATCGCCCCCTACACCACCCCTTTCCCCCACTCTCTCAGAGCCAATATTCCAACGATCAAATCGCTCAATACGCCCAAAAAGTGCGCCGCCACTTTAACTTAGGCATGGCTCCCCTGCACTATTTAAAAACATTTCTTGAGACTCAAGGATATCCAGTATTTTCCGTTCCCCTTGGTGGAGGAAATAATTCACTCACCGGACTGTTTTTGTGCCATCCCACATTAGGAGCCATCCTTGTCATCAACGAGAAGCAATCTTATACCCGCTTTCCTTTCCTCCTCAGCCATGAAATAGCCCACTGTTTCTTTCACTGGGATCGCTATGCCGTCCTCTGTCCCTTGAACAGCAACGATCCCCAAGAACAATTTGCCGATCGCTTTGCCTCCTACTTTCTCATTCCTCCCGAAGGATTACAGGAATTACTAGATACTATGGGTATCAAAACTGTCAAATATCCCGAAGAAGTCATTCACATTGCCCGATACTTTGGGGTAAGTTATGGGGATACCTTGCATCGATTAGGCGGCGATCGTAAACTCGGAGTATCCAAAGAACACTTTAAGGGAGTAAAACCCGTCGCCTTAGCCACATCTTTAGGCTATAGTTACTTACCCAATTCATTCGAGATCCGTCCCCTCCCCCCTGAAGAGCGTCTTCCCAGAATCTTTTTAGAATTAAGCCATAAAGCCCTCAATCAAAACTTGCTCTCTCTCAGGCGCGTCGCTGAAATTCTAGGCATTAGCGATCTAGAATTAGAAGATCGACTCAATGAAGAATCCCTAGAAGTTCCAGAAGAAATTTATGCCTAAAGTTTATGACTCAATTTGTTCTGGACACCGTAGTTTTGCGGGTCTTCGCTTTTTCTCATCCCCAAGGCATTGACATTCTTTTAGAAGCCCTGAATACCCCTCAAGCCATTTTCCCCTCTGAAGTCTTCAATGCTGATGAAAATAACTTACCTCTAACAGAATCTGACCAAAACTTAAGTGAATTAGCCAGAGGATTACGATACGCACGTCGCCAAGTTCAATCACAACCAGAGCTTACCAGAAAACGCTTTCAAATCCGTTTAGAAAACGCCAACCAACTTTATCACCACCTTCAAACCGGTAGCCTTTTAATCACCCCCTTAGAACTCCAAGAAATTCCACGCCGAGAACAACTCATGACCACCCATGGCATTGGTCGGGGTGAATCTGCTTGCTTAACCTTAGCTGAACGCAATACCAGCATTGCCATCTTTTTATCCAGCGACGAAGCTGCCTGTCAAGTTGCACAAATTCTCGGCATTGCCCACTTAACTATTCCCGATATTTTACGCCAATGGATACTTGAGGTTAATCCTACCCTAGAACAATTTCAAGACTTAATCGAGGGCATGAAAAACGCAGCCTTCACCCTCCCAAAACCCATTGACCAAGAGCTAAACCAGCTTTTTGAACTTTGATCTGATTGTAAACCCTCTCCGTGTCCCTCCGTGTCTCCGTGGTTCATCCCCCTCAGTCGATCACAATGCAAAATCATTCCGAGCTTGCACATCAGCAGTGGTGCTAAATCCTCGTTGAGAATTCCATTGAACTGCCCCATCTCTTCCCGTTAAAAACACTGTGCTATTTGTGGCTTTTAATGCGGATAAAATAGCCGGATCGAGATCCTCAGAAAGGGCGATCGCCACCTCTGGCTGTATTTTTTCTATCATTTCCAGCGCCATCCCCTTACCCGACCAAATTAACACAGTCTCCCCAGCATAATCATTACACCAGGACTGCACTTCACAAAAAGCACCCGTAAAACCCCTACCTTCTAACATTAAAAAACGTTTATTTTCCAACTCAAATCCCAAAACCTGCGGATCTAAACTCAAGCCTTCAATGCTCAAGGTTTTCCAGTTTAAACCCTGATTCACCTGCAACAGTTGATAGGTTTCCACCCGCTCCTCAATCTTCTGCTCTACCTGCTCTACAAGGTCACCAATCTGATAAAATCGGCGTATGGGTAAGGTATCCAAAATCCTCAACCATCCCTCAATGGGAGCATTTCCCCCATTGAGCATCACCCCAGCATCCAATTCATTGACCCCCTGAGATTGGAAGAAGGGAATTAGGGTATACTGGGCGACTCCAAAATCTGGCGTATTGACCAAGACAACCTTACCCCGATCCTGAATGGCGATCGCTGGGGTGCGAGTGGCAAACACCGTTACCTGAGACCTATAGGCTTGAGTGTACCATAGGGGAATGACTACGACGGCGATCGCCAAACCGATCCCCATCCCCAGCAGTATTTTAGACTTAATTGGTACTCTCCCCTTTACCCAAAACAAGAGAATCACACCATACAGCACCAGCAACTGAAGCGCCGAAATTTTACCCACTGCTACCGAATTTCCAGGCAGCTCGGTAAACCCATCAATAATCGCCAGAAACGCCACCGTGGGATAATATAAAACACTAGAGACCCAACTCCCCAACAACGGCCAAATCACCGCCATAGAAGCCACCACCATCCCCCCCAGAGTGAGCAGCACCACCAAGGGTAACGTCACCAAATTAACCCAAATTCCATAGGAAGACAGGACAGCAAAATGATACAACTGTAGGGGAAACGTCCAGAGAAAAGCACTGACAGGAACCGCGAATGCAGAGGCGATCGCCGGAGGTAAACCCTCCCAGATTTCCATCAACACCGGAACCGTCACCACTAACCCCAACGTCGCCAAAAAACTCAACTGAAATCCTACATCTTGAATCCATAACGGGTTGACTAAAAGTAACACTGTTGCCGTCAATAATAACGACCCTAAAATATTCACTCGACGGTCTAATAACGTCCCTAAAACCGCCCCAAATCCCATTAACGACGCTCGCAATACCGAAGGTGTAAACCCCGTTAACCCGCTATAGAGAATCAGGGTGATAATCCCCACCCGAAACTGAATTCGCTTCGAGAATCTCTGAGTTAAAGTTAACACAAATCCCAGCAACAACGACACATGAAACCCAGAGGCCGCCAACACATGAGCGAGTCCCACCTGAATAAAATTATCCCGGATATCAAAGGGTAAATCTACCGCTCGACGACCCAGCACCATGGAACTGATGACTATTCCTTCCGGCACATCCAACCCCTGCACCAGGGAGCGCAAAATACGCTGACGCACCCACCACCAGCCCCAGGAACCCTGATTTACATCAAATTTGACAGTTTCAGCACTCAGCCCCATAAACATCCCCTGATGGGCTAAATAGTGCCGAAAATCAAACCCTCCGGGGATACTCGATCGTTGTGGTTCATACAGTCTTCCCCTAACTTCTACCTGATATCCCGGATGTAATCCCGTCGCTTGCAATAAGGGAACAGTGGTGTAGAACTTTCCCTGAACAGGCCGATCTTCAATCTGACTGACCTTGAGTGTAAACCGGATACGGTGCGATCGCGTTAACTGAGGTTCACTGAGTACCTTTCCCTGCACCGTCACCGGTTGACCGATCCAAGGGCTGAAGTCTATTTCTGGAGGTTGGGGCGTGCGAAAACTAAAATAAAAACTGGCTATAAACCCCAGAATTCCCGCCAGTAACCACATCCCAGACTTGGGCCCCATCCGCCAATATCGAGGAATACTAAACGCGGCGATCGCCCCCAAAACCAGCATCCCATAACTTCCCCCAGGAACCGGAACCAGAAGCAACCCCATAATATAAGCCAGACACAACAGCACACCGCTCGTCCGGGACATAGCAAACAGGAAAATACACATCAAAAAGGATTGAAGTCCGACAGACTTCAACCTCTCCAGTGTATCCTCTATCTTCAATTACCGCGCCAACATTCCGCCCTAGAAGAACGGGGAGCAGTCCATACTCATGAGTGATTACTCCCGATCAATTGTATGAATCGATCGCCCCTCTCCTTGTGTCCCAAAATACGTTAGAGCCGTTGCTGCTTCCAACTGGGTCACTGTTTTTTGCGGTTGAAACAACCGAGTATAGCCAAACACGCGGCGAATATTAGCATTGTTTCCATTTTGGAAATCCACCAAAATACTCGGTAAAACTTGGGCATTAATTTTACTCGTATCCTGAAATCCCCAAGTGTCTTTGACCGCCTCTATCGTGGCTTTTGGCAGTGCTGAACGAGTATCTAACGGGACTTTCCAGCCAATGAGATTTTCCCTCGTTAGGGGAGCATCAGGACGAAACCGGGTTTCCGTTGCCTCTCCAGTCAAGGCACTGGGAATTAACCCCGCCTCCGCCAAACCCTGAATATAGGCAAAATCTGGGTCACTTTTCGGGACATCTTGGAAAACTGGCTCTCCAGTCCCAGAGGCTAACCGAATCTGTTTACCCGGATCGTCTGCATAGATTTGATTATTGGCGTTGATTAACCAGCGAGCATACTCTCGACGGGTAATGATTTCATTGGGTTGAAACGCTTCTACAGAAATATCATTCGTAATTCCGAGGGCGATCAATTGTTTGACTTCTGGCGATAGAGGAGTCGAAACTTGCGACGGAGTAGGAGAAGGGGAAGGACTTGGAGAACTGATGACCGTGGGCGTATTTTCTATAGTTTCTATACGATAAGTTAAGGTATAAGTCGTTTGTCCAGAAGTCGGGGGCGCAAAACTGAGGGTAAGCTGTAAATCCTCCCGACGCGCAGACAGCTCCGGTGCATCTTGAGCGCTGGTCATTTCCCAGTTATTCTCAGTGAATTGCTGTTGGTAATAGCGTCTGACTACCGTGGTAGAGTCAGGGCTAAACCAACGGGTAATGAGTCCTTCTTGGGCCGAAGTTAGGGGAGAAACCAATTCTAGAGTAGCGTTGGGATATTGGGGAATAGCAGAGGGAAAGTTATCTGGAAGGCTAACAGCAGCAACAGGAGCAGGGGGAACAGAAGCTTGGGGAGAGGGTTGGGACGCAGGAGGTTGTTGTAGTTGGGGATCGGGTGCAAGCAGTTGCTCTAGACTTTGACCTCCAGAGCTATTAGCGCAGGAAGTTAAGGGAGCGATCGCTATTAAGATAGCGAATAAGGAAAGAGCTGGAGAAGGGTTCAACACAGATTAGAAAATGGTTACGAGTCCATCGATCGAGTCTTCTGATCCCTATCTTACCGAAACTCGGCTGTTGGTATGGTTATCCTCAGCTTTGATTGGCTCGGCGATCGCTGCTGACCATAATAGACAATAGAGCATTAGGAACATGAAGATTCTCTTAGTTGATGATGAAGTTGCCTTAACCGAGTCCCTGACTCAAGTTCTCAGACGAGAAGGATATGAAGTCGATGTTGCCACTGATGGCAAACAGGGAGAACAATTAGCCACAACTGGAGAATACGATCTGTTCATTCTCGATTGGATGTTACCCCATCGCTCTGGATTAGACATTTGCCGATCGCTACGAAAGGGTCAATCTTCTACTCCGGTTCTGTTTCTCACTGCCAAAGATACCTTAGACGATCGCGTGATGGGACTCGATAGTGGTGCGGATGATTATATTATTAAGCCCTTTGAGTTGCGGGAATTTCTCGCTAGGGTACGAGCCTTATTGCGCCGTTTCACCGCCCCTAACCGTTCCGTGTTAGAGGTGGAAGACATCAGGTTAGATCTCGATAATCAAATGGGCGATCGCCAAGGACGCTTAATTCAACTCTCGGAAAAAGAATGTCGTCTCCTCGCCTACTTTATGCAACATCCCGGTCAACTCCTCACCCATGACCAAATTTATCAAGCTCTCTGGAGCGCCGATGAATCCCCCAATAGTAATGTTTTAGCCGCCCAAGTGCGTTTACTGCGCCGCAAAATTGAGTTACCCGGAGAATCCCCCTTAATTCATACCGTTTATGGGAAAGGGTATCGGTTTGGCCGACTCGCCGATTAAAACGGGCCATTTAAACCAAAGTGATCGCCGTTAACTCTGGAGGACAAAATAAGCGCCCAGGGGGATAGGTTCCCAATCCCCGATTCACATAAAGGCGATTATGATTGAGTTGATAGAGTCCGGCTGACCATTCCCAATGCTTAACCACGCGATCGCACTTGCGTTGTAGCAAGGGTATCCACTGACGTAACCACGGTGGTGTAGCCAGAATTGCTCGTTCTTGATACGCAATTAATGGCCCCAATTCCGGTAACACAATTTGTCCCCCATGGGTATGACCCGATAACTGTAAATCCACGCGCCATTGTTGTAAGACTTCCGCACTATCCGGTTGATGGGAAAGCACAATTCGCGGGACTTGCTCATCGAGATCGTTGAACACAGAGGCCGGATTAAAATCCGGTGACCAAAAATCAGGCAATCCCACCAAAGCCAATCCTTTTCCCAGAGGATAACTGACTTGATTCCATAACACCTGAATGCCAATATCAGTTAAAGCTTGAGTCACGATAAATTTAGTGGTTGGATAATAAAGATCGTGGTTACCTAAAACCGCATAAATCCCCCGCCGAGACTCAAGTCGTTTCAACCGTTTAACTAAGTCATGAATTGGATCAGGTTCATAGGTGACAAAATCCCCCGTTAAGACCACCAAATCGGGATTCATGCTATTACTGGTACGAATAGCTTCGGCTAACAGTTCCTCAGAAAGTTTCACTCCATCATAATGAAAATCAGAGAGCTGGGTAATTTTCAGCCCTCGTAACTCTGGAGGTAAGTTATTCACGGTAACCGGGATCTTCTCAACAGTTAACGGCCCGGAGAAAAATTGATGCATAAGCCTACTGAGCGCAAACGATTTCTTTTAGCATAGCTTATCTACTTCAGGGTTTAAGTACAGCCAATCACTGAATTTCCTCCAGCAGTTCTTGGGGCTTTTTCCAGGCTTTAATTCTTCCGTCTCGATAGACTTTAGTAATAAATGGAGCAGGATGGTCAGCAATAAACAGACTCGCTCATTATGCTGCGCTTCGAGTCATTTCACAACGGATCGCTTCTTCAATTTTGAGGCGACTGTTCAAAGATGCTTTAAGTGCTATTTTTCCTTGTTGTGAGGCATTAATCAATGATCCATATCGTTCTTTTCTAGTCTCGCAAAACGTAGCCGACACCGCGCACGGTTTGAATGATGCGTTTTTCCTGATTGGCTTCTAATTTTAAGCGCAGATAACGGATATAGACTTCAATAATATTAGAATCGCCCATGAAATCATAGCCCCAAACCTGTTCTAGAATTTGGTCGCGGGTGAGAACTTGCCTAGGATGCATCAGTAAATATTCTAACAAATCAAATTCTTTGGCGGTTAGCTCGATCGCCCGATCGCCGCGTTTGACTTCCCGCGACTTGCGATCTAAGCTCAGATCCTCAAAGGCTAAATACTCGCGCTCGGATTTCTGTACTCGACGAATCTGTACCCGAATCCTAGCCAAGAGTTCCTCAATGTTAAAGGGTTTGACCAAATAATCATCTGCACCTGCATCTAATCCCGCGACGCGATCGCCGACTTCATCCTTAGCAGTCAATAGAATCACCGGTACACTCTCCCCTGTCTGGCGTAAACGGCGACAGAGATCGATCCCACTCAACCCCGGTAACATCCAATCAAGAATCACCAAATCCGGTTTTAACTCTCGAATCCGGGTTAATCCCGTCAAACCATCCCCCGCAACCGTTACCTGGTATCCTTCATATTGCAGTTCTAATTCTACAAAACGAGCCAGTTTTGCTTCATCTTCAATCAGCAGAATATGGGAACTCATGGCCGCAGACCTAACAGGGAACTTAATCCACTATGATACTATGATGAAAATGGGTTAAACTAGGGAGCAAAATGCCCGCACTCAGTCAATCGATTGATATTACTGGAGTGGGAGCATCTTGCTCCCTACATTTTTAATTAGGGTATTTCCGCTTCGCGGACATGAATCCGCTTCGCGGACATGAATCCGCCTCGCAGACATGAATCCGGTTCGCGGACATTTTCATCTAAAGATTCCTCAGTAGACGACTCTTCATTGAGAATGCGATCGCTATATTGACTCGATTTAGCTAAATAAATTCCCCCTAAAACCGTAGCAAACGCCAGAGTGTTCACCAGGGTTAAGCCTTCGGCAAAGACAATCCAAGCAATAATGGCGGCAAACACCGGATCGAGCAAGAGGAAAATTCCCACTAAACCAGAAGACAGACGCTTGAGGCTATAAGCTTGTAATCCTTGTCCCACCACTTGGCAAATCACGGCTAACCCAATCACAGAAAGCCATCCGGAGAGAGTAATCGGAAACAGTTGGTCTTCAGCCAGTAAAACAACCGGCAGGGAGAGAATCGCACCTACCCCACAACACCACATTAAGATCACCGTAGCGGGGAATTTGTGGCGCAGGGTTTCAATCAACATCAAATTGGCAGCCGAAAAAACAGCCGATAATAGGGCAGCAATGTCCCCATTGAGGTGTTCAGTACCAACCTGGAAGTCATCGAGTCCCAGGGCAACTGCCCCAATCATGGCAATTAATAGCCCGGTTAAAAACCGGCGATCGAAAGATTCATGGAAAATCGCCCAAGCTCCCAGAGTCGTAAATAAAGGAGTTAGGTTATGTAGAATAGTCGAATTGGCCACACCGGTGAGGGTTAGAGACCAAGCCCAAAACGCCAGACACCCCCAAAACATGACCCCAGCAGCGATCAGCAACAATACATCCTGTCGATTCATTGCTTCCACTTTCGGCTTTCGGTCTACTGCCTCCTTGTTTTTCCACTGTTCTAGGGCATAAATCACCCCCAGGACTAAAAAGGCAATCCAAAATCGGTTGAGAATCGTGGAAAATGGCCCCAGCTCTCGTTCGCTCAAGCGAATGAAAATGGCAGCAAAGGACAAAGAGGCGATCGCGAAAAATACGGCTAAAAGGGCAGATACAGTGGAACTGATTTTGGGAATTCTCGGTAGATGGGGTTGAATCGAGGGTAAGGCTCTGGTAAAAGACATGATCTTAGCAAGGGTAAACCTTGGAGTAACAAGCGTCAGCGAAGGGGGTCGAGTAAATAAATGTGCTTAATCCTCTCCTTCCAGTTATCTTAAGATTCCTTCCTTATAGCTCGAACAGGATTTTTGCAATTTGTTACACAATGAAACGGCTCTTCATCGAATCATCAAACTCAGACAATAAATCACCATGGGGAAATTTAACCTGCTATCCTGAAAGATGCAAGAGATCGTGCGATCGCTTTAGCGATGGGTCGCATGATTGTCGCCTTCTACCCAGCTATCCCACGCTCCTGACGATCGTTATCCATTCTTAAGCCAGTATTCTGGATTCCCAGGATCTTCAGACGTACTAATTAACAATTCTCCTAACTCAAGATAAAGATTAAAGCTAAAGAACCCTATGGATATCTCACCAAACGATGCACAAGTTATAGTCCCAGAACTCGCCCATATTTATCGAGTGCTTGAATCCCAATTGGGCGAAACGGATCGCCATCGTGTCCCGTCTCTACAGGAATCTCGGCTGGAAGCAGAAAACCAAACGGTCATGGTTCTCGAAGACCGCTCAGACTGGAAACCCGTGGTAGATCTGTGGCGAGAAGAAAACATGCCCTCAGAACAAATTATCTTTATGTTTCATGAGATGCTCGATCTGTGGGAACAGCTCGAAACGGTCAATTGTTGCCAAAGCCTTCTAGAATTAAGTAACCTGCTGCTCGATGAAGATGAAATTCTCTGCCTCAAACGCTTACATCCTGACAGCAATCCAGAAGGAGTCAGCCTTAGAGAGTTGGGTAAAGTTTGGCAACAACTGTTTCAACAGTCAGAGATGACCCAAGTGGGATCGCTACTGTCCCTCTTGCAAGACCTACAAGGGGAAAAAATGACTTCCGTTGACCAAGTACGCGATCGCCTGGAAGAAATTTTGGCCGAAGAACACGGCGATCCAGACCTGGACGACGACGAAAGCCTTGCCCCCCTCTATCCTGAAGAAGAACTCGATCAGGACAAAACCCAACCCATTGACTACAGCGATTACAATCCTTCCGGATTCCCTGCCCCCACCCAGATAGCTCCCCCTATTTCTCCCTTCGAGGATATGCCCACTGTGGTGTTACCCATGCAACTGTTTAGCCTCGATTATGCCGGGGCAACCGACAAGGGAATGCAGCGAGACCACAATGAAGATAGTTTTCTCATTCACACCCAATTAGAACGCATTGAAGATAAAACCGGGCGCACCATCCACGCCAAAGGGCTGTATATTCTCTGTGATGGCATGGGGGGCCATGCGGGAGGGGAACAGGCCAGTATGGTGGGGGTAAAAACCCTGAAAGAGTATTTTCAAACCCATTGGTTTAACTTGCCCGATTCTGAATCCCGCCTGCCCTCGACGGAATGTATTGAAGAAGGGATATTCCAGGCTAATCAAGCGATCTATGATATCAATCAATCCCAAAGTCGTACCGGAAGCGGACGCATGGGAACTACATTGGTGTTGGTCTTGATTCAAGATGTTCATGTGGCTGTTGGCCATGTGGGGGATAGTCGGTTATATATGTTTAGCCGCAAACAAGGGTTAACGGCATTAACTCAAGACCATGATGTGGCCCAACGGGAAATTAAACGAGGGTTAGAACCGGAATTAGCGTTTGCTCGTCCGGATGCCTATCAATTGACCCAAGCTTTGGGGCCCCGCCATAATGATTTTGTCAAACCGGATATTTATTGTTTTGAACTGAATCAAGATAGTCTGTTGCTGTTAAGTTCCGATGGTCTCACGGATAATGATTTGGTAGAAAAGCATGTGGGTAGCCATATTGAGCCGCTCATGAGTTCTCGTGCCAATCTGGAGCGGGGAGTGAGCGATTTAATTGATTTGGCTAATGAACATAATGGCCATGACAATATTACGGTGGTTTTGGTGCGGGCTAAGGTGCGCCCCAATTTGGGAGGGTTGAGCCGTTAGGGGACGCTGGGAGAAAGTCGGTATGGTTTGAGGTTCGATAATGCAAGGGACGATTACCCTGACGTTGTTAGATCCAAAGGAAGGAGATCCGCTCCAAAGCTGGGAGTTTCTTCCCCAAGGAAAAGTTTGTATTGGCCGGGCCCAGGATAATGAAGTGGTGCTTTCTAATGATTTGGTGTCTCGGTATCATTTGGAGTTAGAACCGATTCAGGATAAGGGGGCGATCGCCTGGAAGGTGACGAACCGAGGGACGAATGGCACGCTAGTGAACCATCAGCCGATCGCCCAAATTGTGGTCGAGAGCAAAAGTCTGATTCAGTTAGCGGCTGGAGGGCCGATTTTAGAGCTGACGTTTGCCAATCAGGAAATTGCTCCCCTTCCAGGAACTTCAGGATGTACCCATGAAGGCAATGCTCCGAATAATCTGTTTTGTATCCATTGCGGTCAACCTTTGCACATTGAAAAGCAGGTGCGAGATTATCAGATTTTGCGCATTTTGGGCCAAGGGGGTATGGGAACGACCTATTTGGCCTATCCTCCCCTATCGGAACAACAGACTTCTCAGTTAATTGTCCTCAAGGAGATGAATTCCGATCTCGCTCGCATTGCTAAGGCGAGGGAACTGTTTGACCGGGAAGCTCGTACCCTGAAGGGGTTGAACCATCCAGGGGTTCCCCGCTTTTTTGATTCGTTTATTGAGGAGGGTAAAAAGTATTTGGCCATGGAATTAATCCATGGTGAAGATTTAGAGCGTCTGTTGTATCAGCAGGGGTGCTTTTCTGCACCGGTGGCGGTTGAGTGGATGATTCAAACCTGCAAGATTTTGGGTTACTTGCATAGCCAGTCTCCCCCGATTGTGCATCGGGATATTAAACCGGCGAATTTGCTTCTGCGACGTTTGGATCGTCAGATTGTGGTGATTGATTTTGGGGCGGTTAAAGAGATTGGAACGCCCTTGGGAACCCGGATTGGGGCTGAGGGCTATAGTGCGCCCGAACAGGATCGGGGACAACCGGTGACCCAATCGGATTTATATGCGATCGGGCCCACGCTTGTCTTTTTGCTCACGGGAGAGCAGCCATTAAAATATTACAAACGCCGTCGCGATTTCTCCTATCGTTTAGACTTGCAGTCCGTGGAAGCAGTGGCTCCACCTCTGCGGGAGGTGATTGAAAAGACGACGGCTCCTAAACCCCGCGATCGCTTCCAAACGGCTGAAGAGCTAGTGCAAGCTTTAGAGTCTGCACTTTCAGCTGTAAAGCTATAAACCCACATTCGGCATTCAAATCGACTATAATTGTTAATTGATATAAAGTCCGGCTGACCTTCGTGCTTGTTGTAAGTCTTGGCTCAATCCTAGACGATTTGACCAATCATTTAGATAGTTAAAGTCCAGAGATTCTCCTTGTACTTTCAATATTCCTAAAATATCTCGCCATTGTTTATCCGATTCAGTTTGACTTCTCCACTGAAGTTTATTAAGAATAATATCTTCTGGGGATGCTAGATTAACCTCAATTCCACCTGGAATTTTGTATTGTTGTCTGCGTTCAAATTGAATGCGATCAAATGCATTATCATCAGATAAAATGAGGTCTGCACGGGAAATAGTTTCAATCTCAGTGACTTGTAATATTCCCATCCGACCCTCAACAATATCCTCTACACCAGGAACATAAAACCCAACAATTTCTAATTCAGTTGCTAGTTCGGTAACCTGTTGAGGCTGAATAAAAATAACCATATCAACATCACGAGTCGTGCGAACTTCCCCATAGGCGATCGCTGCCACTCCGCCTGTAATATAATAAGGGATATTGAGGGATTCAAAAATTAGGTGTAACCGCCCTGCTAAGGCAATTGAATCTTGAGTCCAATTCATTGGATTTTTAGTCGTTATAGCATCGAGGAAATGCGCCTCTCCTAACCAAGCTTGAGCTAATTTCTGAGCCAGTTGTATCTCAGATAAGTCAGAAAAGCGTTGGCGGAAACAGGAGAGAGAAAACTGACGAGCATTCTGATTCATCCCAGCTCCCATTGCCAGCCGTTGTGATGGGGTACGTTCTTGCAGCAATCTAAAACCCAATATATCAACTTGAGGAGTGGTGTCTGGCGATTGAGATTGATAGCCCGGTGTGACAGCTTGGCTTGATAATTGACCAGGAATCGGTTTATTCATTTAAAATTGTGTCATATCAAGTTCCATTAATATCAAGTGCGGGTAATCAGTTAAAGTATAGGAGTCAGGTGGGCAGGGTCTTTGGGTAGAATTTGAATGATACAGCGCTTCGCGCGGTAATGGGTAATGGGTAATGGGTAATGGGAAAACCATTTTTCACGCTATAATCCCCATTTTTCAGGCTTTTCATGGGAAGGCACTCAACCCTTAAAATTTCGATAACTGTACCTCATAACATCGAAAAGCGCTGTATGGCTTCTTCTGTTGCCCACCCTACGATGAGCTAGGGGATGCCATGAGTGGCTCGCTACCCCTAGACCGGAATTAGTCTTCCCATTCTTCTACAGCCAGGAGTTCACTAACGGGATCGTGCATAGAGAAATCGTAGGCTTGCAATTCTTTTTTCCAATATTGCCACTGGTCTCCATACAGAAATGCCATTTTCCAAATGCCATCTGTCGGTTTCAGGATATTGGAATCGACCAATGATTTCACTTTGGATTGCAGTTTAAACATTGGGTGAACAACCTGCTGGCTCATACAACCTTGATTCATATTTGAAGTTTGTCAAATCTTTTCTATGTGTGCTTTCCTAGTGGCGAGTGAGGGTTCTCGTGAAGATTCTGCAGAATTAGAGAACAAGAACAGCTAGGAATTATTTTTCTTGTTACTCCCTCACAATAGCATAACACTCTAGGAAAGGGAAGAGTTGCATAGAAAAGTTTTTTTTATGTAATGGGGAATGGGGAATAGGCAATAGGAAGTTCTCCATGTCTCCCCATCTCCGCGTCTCCCCATCTCCGCGTCTCCGCGTCCCCGCGTCTCCCCATCTCCGCGTCTCCCCATCTCCGCGTCCCCGCGTCCCCGCGTCTCCGTGTCTCCCCATCTCCCCCACTCCCCCATCTCCCTACTCTACCGTCACCGATTTAGCCAGATTCCGGGGTTGATCGACATCGAGACCTCTGAGGGCGGCAATGTGATAGGCCAGTAATTGCAGGGGAATCACGCTCACGAGGGGCGAGAGAGACTCATCAACCGTGGGAATGGCTAAGATTTCGTTGAAAATATCTTGAGCTTCGAGGGAGTCTTTGGGGGTGACTCCAATTAGACGAGCGTCTCTGGCTTTGGCTTCTTGGGCGTTAGAGAGGACTTTTTCGTACAGCAGTCCCGGAACGGCGATCGCCACCACAGGCACTTTGGCATCCAACAGAGCAATGGGGCCGTGTTTCATTTCGCCAGCCGGATAGCCTTCGGCATGAATATAACTGATTTCCTTGAGCTTCAAGGCTCCTTCGAGGGCAATGGGAAAGTTGATTCCGCGACCCAGGAAGATAAAATCGCTGGTTTCATTAAACTGATGGGCCAACTCTCCAATATAATCATCCTGCTCCTCAATCAGCCGTTCAATCAGTGGGGGCAATTCGCGCAACTTCTTGATGATGCTCTCGATCGCCTCTGCTTTCAGGGTCTTGCGGCGATCGGCCAAATCCAAAGCTAAGGCATAAAACGCCATCACCTGAGCGCTAAAGGTTTTCGTCGCTGCCACTCCCACCTCTAAATTGGCATGGGTATTAATAATGTAGGGAATCAGCCGACCCAAAGAACTTTCCGGCCGGTTCGTAATTCCCAGCATTCGCGGTTGATATGCCGGAGAATGGTGGGACTTGCGCCGCTCCTGTTCCATCTCCAAAGCTGCCAGGGTATCCGCCGTTTCTCCCGACTGGGTAACCCCAATGGTTAACGTATTCGCCGTTAAAGGTGGGGGAGAATAGCGAAACTCCGAGGCATATTGAATAAAAGTGGGAACCCCCGCCCATTGTTCCAGCAAATGCTTCCCGACTAGCGCCGCGTGCCAACTGGTTCCACAGGCCACAATCTGGATCTGTTCTAAGTTCTCATACAGGCTTTGGGGTAAGTTGAGTTGCACCAGTCCTGGAGAGGATGCAGGGGCAGAAGGTGGATTAGAACCTGTGATTCGACTACGCTCACCAACCGTTGGATTTTGGGTTTGGAGATACCATTCTGGGTCAAAATAGGCATCGAGTTGGGTTCGCAAAACCGTCGGTTGCTCATAAATTTCCTTGAGCATAAAGTGGCGAAACCCTTGTTTTTCGGCGCTGCTGGGATGCCAGTTCAGGGTTTGGGGATATTTGACCCGTCGCTCTCCCCGAAAATCATAGACTTCTACCCCTAGGGGAGTCAGGCGAGCGATTTCCCCGTTATCTAAGGGCAGAATAATATGGGTGTGGGAAACCAGGGCTGGGGTATCGGAGGCACAGAAAAATTCCCCTTGACCAAAGCCAATAACTAGGGGGGCTTGTTGGCGGACTACGATCAGTTCATCGGGAAATTGGGTACAAATAATGGCAACAGCAAATGCCCCCTCTAACCGGTTCACCGTTTGCCGCACCGCTTCTAGGAGGGAATTCGAGTTCAGCGATAAATACTCAGAAATCAGATGGGGAATCACCTCCGTATCCGTATCGGACACAAACTCATGACCCTTTGCCTTCAGTTCCTCCCGCAACTCCCGATAGTTTTCCACAATTCCATTTTGGACAACCGCCACCGTTGCCTGCTTATCGGTATGGGGATGGGCATTATACTCCTCCGGTTTACCATGGGTTGCCCATCGAGTGTGCCCAATGCCTACACGAGCGCTATCTTCAACCCCCCTAAGCTTATCGCGCAAATTATACAGCTTTCCTTTGGCTTTGATGGCGTGCAGTTCGCCTTCAGAAATCATGGCAACGCCTGCCGAATCATAACCTCGATATTCCAGCTTCTCCAATCCAGATAAGAGAATATCCTTAGCTTCTTGAGTACCAATGTATCCAACAATTCCACACATTGAATCGATTACTCCAGGTTGTATGAATGACGCAACTGGGGGGTTTGTAGACGGAGAACTTGGGCGATCGCCCTCCCCTTAGCTCTCCATGCTAACAGTTTCTTCGTGGGATTCGTTAATTCACCGGATGGTTCACCCGAACTTCTCTTTTTTTGGGCGATCGCCCTCCTCCGGTGGCAATGATGATGCCTGTTGGCTTGATTGGAGCTTTTCTAAGTTACGCTGACGGTTAATCCACTTTTGGGCAATTTTCCAGGCTCCAAAAGAACAGACAGAACTCGCGAGTAAAGCAGTGAGAAAGGGATGGGGTAATTGAAAGTCTAGTTTTTGGCGATTGGGTAAATACCAGGGTTCAGTCATTAAACCAGACGTTGAAGCGACGATCGCCCCCGCAGCGATACCCACACCGATCGCCTGAATTTCGTTTTCCAGAATGCGATCGCGTTCCGCTTGGTCAATTTCTACTAATCCCCGAATCGTATTAATTGCCGTATCTAACAGCCGTTCCCCTTGCTGAAGATAAACCAAATCCACTTTAATTTGTCCCTGAAACGTTCCAAAAATATAATTTGCCTTATCCCGCAAACAACTTAAATCACTTTGAGTTTTAACCTCCATTCGCGTCAAAGTATTTAGATAATTTTGCCGATTAATTTCAATGGTGTTCTCGAATGTCACCAAACTTCTCATTCTTTGAGAATAGCGCAACGACAAATCCAACAAATTCTTGATTTCCCGTTTCAATAACTTTAACTCTTCCTCCGATAAATCCGGCGGAACATTCGTCGCAATATTAGGCGGAAACGTCCGAATCGTCCTCTCTATCGTTTCAATATCCTGATTCGCCTTTTTATATTCCCCACGACTGTCCAGGTAATTTTGGCAAATCTTGTGTTCATAACAAAACAACTCCGGTAAAGACCACTGGACCGCATTGAGTTTCTCTTTACTCTCTTCTGAAAATATCAGCAAAATTAGAATCTGTCCGTAGGGATGGCGGTTATAAACATCTTGATACTCATACAAAAATCCTCCCAAAAACTCGCGACTAGCTAAAAATGGTGGCGCTGTTTCTAGGGAGTCAATTCCTAACAGGTTTTGTAATAGCCGATCGGCTAATGGTTTACTCCCCTCCAGACTCCCTGCGGAAGAGTCGATAAAACCACTAAACAGAATCGTTGTCCCCCAAAATGCTTGCTGGAGATGAGTTTGTAGGGGGTCATTTAGGTTTGATGAGGTTCCGGTAAAAAATGACTCAGGAGGTCTTAATTCCGAAATATCTGAGAATTTAACCCCATCTTTTCCTTGTTTCTGGGGATGGAGTAAGTGTAATAAAAAGCTATAGCTATCATTGATATATTGTGGGTGGAAAAATCCACGATATCTTGAATTAAAATTAATTCGTTGAATGCCTACCTTGCCCGGATTCTTGATGCCTTGAAAAAATGAACTATTAGCATTCGTTAATTTTTCAAAATCCGACCGAAATAGATAGTCTTGAATGACATCTTCTAGGGTCAATCTGCTCAAATGATTGTTTAAATTAATGAGATTTTCTAGAATAGTTATTCTCTGTTTACACCACCAGACCAAGACTTGAATTTTATCAATATCCGGAAGCCAACTCTCCAGAATTGACAAAGGGGATAAAATGTCTCGTTGTAACTTCTTGATGAGCGAATCCACCAGCGTATAATCCGCCAATAACCGCACATAATAGGCAATCATTGACCTTAAATCTATATTCCGATCCGGGTCGTTGAGGTTTGTGGTTCTTAGAATTTTTAAATGATAGGTGAATAAACGAACTTCTGGGGCATAAATTACCTTGTCTGTCATCATGATTGCTGCTCATGTTGCCCTTTAGCTTGGCTAATCGTTTCATCCACAAATCGAATTGAGAAGTTTGTGAGTCTGAGGATTTGCCGTTCCGTTTCGTCCTCATCTGGGTCTTCGTCTTCAGGAATCGCATCACCTTGGACGGGTCGGAGAGCTTGGAGGATTTGACTATATTGGTGTTTTTTACACCATTCTGTAATAGCTTTCTTTATGGTTTTAATATCATCATTGGCTGACGCGAGGCTGGCTTTCAGTTCCGTTAAAGTTTCCCAAGCCTCGGGGGGAATAATTGCACTATCTGGTTTCTTGCTTTCTCGATGCAGAAGCAGTAAGAAAGCCCGCACAATTCGTTCTTTTTCAGATATGGGCATGGTCTAACCTCATTCTGGCTCAACTCTGCCCCATTATAAACCGATCGCCGTAAACGCAAACCCTACTCAACCCAATTCTCTAAGTTCAAACCCTCAACTCGGCTGAACTCTTTGATATTATTAGTCACCAGTATCAGTTCCCGATTGACTGCTTGAGAGGCAATCAGTAAGTCATAACTACCAATAGGTTGCCCTCTTCGCTCTAATTTGGCTCGAATTTCGCCAAATTTTTGAGCATCTTCTGGACGGAAGCCGACTATCTGAAATGGCAAATAAAAGCGAGTTAAGGTTTCTCGATTGCGCTGGGGGTTTTGACTCTTTGCTGCTCCATATTCTAACTCTGCTAACGTAATAATAGACAGTCCAATCTCTCGGGGATCTATGTTTTGCAATGTCTCCTTAACCCTTAGAGGTTTTTGCTTGATGACGTAAATACAAATATTTGTATCGAGCAAAAATTTCATTCAAATATATCCTCTCGTGCCGGAAGTTGAGGTTGTTCTCGAACTTCTAGAAAGTCCGGGCTAAACTGAGATAAGTTATTCCACCAAGTTTCATCAAAACATGGCATTTCCTGAGAGTTTTGTTCCTGATTTGGGCGATCGCCAGCCATACCCTGAATATAGGCTAAAACCCGCTCAACTTGGGAGTCCGGGAGAGTTTCAATGGCTTGAATCAGTTTGTCTCTGGCTGTCATCTCGGGTTCACCTCTATGAAGTGGGTATGGTC
Source organism: Roseofilum halophilum BLCC-M91 (assembly GCF_030068445.1). GTDB lineage: Bacteria > Cyanobacteriota > Cyanobacteriia > Cyanobacteriales > Desertifilaceae > Roseofilum > Roseofilum halophilum. The sequence continues at coordinate 65,696 of NZ_JAQPOK010000088.1, forward strand.
TAACCTCATCATGACTCAAGTATTCTCTATTATAAACCCGTTGCCGTAAACGCTGACCAATAATAGGCATTAGCAAAGGGGGGGTTATCCTCAAATAAATCCAAACGGTCTTCCACCGCTTCGACTTCCTCCTCCGTCGCCTTCTGGTCATGTTCTAGCCAGTGGAGAACATCAGCAGAGGATAACCCCCGTAACCAGGTTTGAGCCGCTTGCAGGGCGACTGTCACCGAGGGATAGTCCGGTAAAATTTGATAGAGGCGCAGGGTCACCAGAGTGGCGGCGAGTTCATCCACATTCCAGAGACTGGCGACCACGGTTCGCGCTCCGGCGTAGAGAAAAGCACTGGATAATCCCACATAGTCATCAGTGTCAGAAGTTTCCACTAAGCCAGTTTTGCAAGCCGAAAGCACCAGCAGGCGACAGAGGGGAATATTAAGACCGTTGAAAATATCCAGAAAGGTCAGCTTTTCCTCATTCGCCAGTCTCAGATGGGCGTTGAGGGGGTTGCGCTGGTCAAACTCACCGTGACAGCCAAAATGGACCGCGTGACTCTGCTCCAGGAAGGTTTGGGTCTGGGGTTGGGTGAAATTATCCAGGGTAGCTTGGTCGCGACGCAAGACTTGATGAGGGCTGAATTGGCGCAATAATAGTTCCACTGCTAATTCAGCAAAGGCGAGATTCTTCTCGTTAGTCGGGTTTTGAATGGCGAAGAAGGGGACGGTTTCCCGGTTGAGGGGGGGACGCTGCTGGAGGTTGTTGAGAATTTGACAACTGGGGGCATATTGCACCGGGAACCAGTCTTGCAGGGGTTTTCCCTCACCCCCGGCCCCTCTCCCAGAGGGGGAGAGGGGAGAAGAGGGGACGGGGAGAGCGTGGAGGGGGATGAGATGCAGTTCCCGGTGGGGAATCAGGATGAGCTGTTGAATCTCGGATAATTCAGCCAGAATGCGGGGGAGTTGCAGGGCGGCGCTGAGGGTTTCCAGGCGTTGGGGGAGTTGCTTATTCCAGGTGGGTTTTCCGTAGTCGCTGCGGTAGTCGAGGATGGCTTCGTCGAGGTGTTGGCGGTGTGCCGCGCTGAAGGGGTGGGGGGTAATCTGGATTTGCTCGTCTCGGCGACGGGTGACGAGGAAGAGGTAAAACCCGGAGTCGGCATCCCTGGGGAGATACCACTCGATGAGGGCGGTTTGAGGGGGGAGGAGGTGGCGCAAGTCCGGGAGTTGGGGGAGGACTTGTTGGGTGAGGGTAAAGTTGGGGTCGTCGAGTTCCGCGAGCAGGTCTTGGAATTGCTGATTGGCGGCTTGGAGTTGTTGGCGGATGAGGGTTTCGGGTGAGGGTTGGTTGGGCTGCTTCTCGGTGGTGGGGGTGAGGGTGTCGCTGGAGGTGTAGGCGAGTTGTTGTTGGTAGATGGCGATTTGACGGCGCAGGTCGCTGATGCGTTGTTTTTGTTCGTCCGTGGCGTTTTTGGGGTAGAGGGTGGCGCTGTCGAGGAGTTCGATCAGGGTGCGGGATTTACTGCGTTCGACGGTGAGCAAGGCTTGGGCGTAGTCTTGGTGGTTGATGCAGGCTTGCACCATTTTTTGATAGATATCCAGGGAGTTGGCGATGAGTTCCCGTTTGGTGGCTTCGGAGGTGGCCCAGTAGCGGCTTTGTTCGATGGCTAGGATGGCTTGGTTGTAGCCTTCGATGGCGATTTCCCAGTTTTGGAAGCTGTAGCCGAGGTTGCCGAGGTTGCGTGCGGTGTCGAGGCAGTCTAGGGGGAGGGCTGTGGGGGTGCGGACTTCTAGGGCTGCTCGGTAGCAGGCGATCGCCTGCTCGATGATATTGTTGGCTCGCTCTCCCCGGATGCGTGTGCGGTAGGCTTCTCCCAAGACAATTTGAGTCCTTGCCCATTGTTCGTCGGGAAAGGCGGTGCGGGTGTAGACTTCTAAGGCCGCTTTGTAGCAGCGAAGCGCCTCCTCGATATTGTCGGCTTCCTCTCCCCGGATGGGGTCAGAGTAGGCAATCCCCAAGTTATTTTGAGTCCTTGCCCATTTTTCGGGAAAGGCGGTGCGGGTGTAGACTTCTAAGGCCGCTTGGTAGCAGCGAAGCGCCTCCTCAATATTGTCCCCTCGCTCTCCCCGGATGCGGTCAAAGTAGGCAAGTCCCAAGTTCATTTGAGTATCTGCCCAATCTTGGGGAAAGGCAGTGCGGGTGTAGACTTCTAAGGCCACTTGGTAGCAGCGAAGCGCCTCCTCAATATTGTCGGCTCGCTCTCCCCGAATGCGGCTCCAGTAGGCAACTCCCAAGTTCATTTGAGTCATTGCCCATTTTTCGGGAAAGGCGCTGCGGGTGCGGACTTCTACGGCGGCTTGGTGGCAGCGAAGCGCCTCCTCGATATTGTCGGCTCGCTCTCCCCGAATGCGGTCAGAGTAGGCAACTCCCAAACAAATTTGAGTATCTGCCCAATCTTCGGGAAAGGCGGTGCGGGTGCGGACTTCTAACGCGGCTTTTAAGGCAGCAATGGCAATTTCCAGATTATTGGCTCGACTGCCTAATGGGAATTTCCAAATATCAATGACAAAATCATGAAGGTTTCGGGCGAGGTCTTGATTTTTCCTAATACGATTGGGGTCGAGTTGGGAGTGAAACCATTGGGTGAGGGTTTCGGCAAAATCGAGGTCGAGTTGGTCTTGGTATTTTTGGAAAATGCGATAAACTGCTTTCCCGCTTAATCCCCTTTTTTTGGCTTTCAGTATTTCTAACCAAATCGCTAAATACTCAGGGGATATCCCCTCAACGGTCGGGTGGGAGGTTCTGGGAGGCTGGGAGGTGAATAAAGGGGTGTTCAGCAGCCGCCATAGATTTTGCCATCTCTCACGCCAACTGGACATGGTTCCACCTCCCTGAGTCTTGTTTCCTTGTGGTCGGTGCGGTGAAGCCGAGCGCCACCCCAACTGGATTTTACCTCATCCCGGCGACTGAGAAACCGGGTTTCTTTGTTAAATTTTTGTCAAGAAACACCAGATTCTGCTAGAAACCCGGTTTCTTTTCCCCCACCCCAAACGCAGCTTTTTATCACTTTATCATTCCCCAGCAGCCGCTAAAACCTCTCTATATAAATTTGGCCCAATCCGAAAATTAGCATCCCAGATTAAACTATCCATAATCGGTCTAATCTGAGTAATCAAACCCCGATGCTTTGCCACTAGCAAAATTCCCAATAATCCCGTAATCGACAACCCCAAATCAATCGCTTGCCTTCGTCCTAACCGTTCATCAATCAATAATTCTTCTGCATTCACTTCCAATGCCAACGCGATCGCCTCTGACTCTCCTCGATCTAAATGACGTTCAGTTTGTAAAACATTTACCAGTTGTTGATTAGTGGGTTGGCGAACCTCAATCCAATCAAGACCCAACACATCTGTGATGCGCGGGTCATCTTCTCCTCCTCGCTGTAATTCATACCAAACCCCGGAAGGAATCAATACCTGTCCGTAGAGTTGTTCTAATAACCCCAGATAACCGGCGATCGCCAACCCACTTAACGGAGAAGTATCACTCACAACAATCATAGCCATCCCTTAGCCGTTAAATGCTGTATATCCTCCTGCAATTCCTCCAAATCGTAATGAATATTGATGCCCCTCTCTGATAGAATTTTTTGGAATCTAAACTGAGAGATATTCAGTAACTCTGCTGCCTTACCCAAGCTAATTTTTTCTTGCTGAAACAGCAATAATACCAACTCGATAATCAACTCTTGTTCAGAGAGTCCACTAGCTTTAACAATGTCTTCGGAAATCACTATGCTCATAATCTTGCTCTTACCTCAAAATCAGTAATTTTTCGCCTTAGCTTGACCCTCACTCGTGGCTAGTCCAGATGTTTGACTGTTGAAATATTCCCCCACCTCCTGCGCCACATTCCCCACAAACTGCGCTTGGTTATCTTGTCCCTCTTCCTGCAACTGTGCCGCCACCAACTCGCAAGCCTGCACAAACCCCTCATCCAGCAACTCCAGATGACGGTTGAGGATTTGAGGTTCCTCCCCACTAGGACATTCGAGAAGTTCTTGAATCAGGGAGAGATAAGCCTGCGATCTTTGTTCATCCATAGCCGCGCATCGGGTAGGGGATAGCAGCCCGATTTTACCCCATGCCCAAACCTCAGAAACCCGGTTTCTTTTGCCAGAACACCCAATTATCAATTATCAATTATTTCGTCGTATTGGGTGCTGTTGTCTGTTGGCTGTTTTTTCAGGGTCAGCAGAATCTCATCTAAAGATGTTTGGTCGAGAAACTGATGGCGTTCTTCGGTATAGTCGCCTTGACTCGGAGTAAAGTATTGAATAAACCGGATTGTATCAGACTGTCCCAAATGATTGACTAAAATCTGATAGCCCTTTTCTCTTAATTTTAGTGGGTTCATCAACAACGACTCCTGTTTACTGCTCCTGTAAAACCTCAATCAGCCACACCACCGGATTACGAATCGCCACCTTTAATTGGTGTTCATGTCTGCGAGCCGTCTTGAGCAGGCGATCGTTAGTCATGTTAACCTTCTCTCCAGAATCCCCAATTCATATCCAGAGTTTTAACCTGGCATAATATCGTCAAGCTTGAGTTGTAACTCAGGCAACAGGTAAGAACGAATCGAGTCTCCCAAACGATATTGTTGCTGTTCATAAACGCCGTTGACCAAGTGGCAAATCGTCAAAGTAGGTTGTTTGGGATTGCCGATAAATTGCAAGCCACCCAAACCTCTAAAGTCCACAATCCAATATTCTGGAATCTTCAAAAAAGCATATTCTTCCACCTTTCTCGCATAATCATCTTGCCAGTTGGTACTCACTACTTCAGCAACGAGTCGAACGGTACTTCCATTACAAATAACCGGTTCTTTTTCCCAAAGGGGTTCTTTGCTCAATTCATCTCGATCTAAAACAATAACATCAGGACGTAAAGCTGTAGCTTTAGCGTAAAGAGGTTTTATCAAACCAGTTTTTGGAATTAACCAATTGAGATGGGAACGAAAAATCTCAACATAGATTCTTCCGGCAATACTGCCTGCAACGGCTTCATGAGTCCCTGTGGGTTCCATGTCTCTGAGTTCTCCATCAATGAGTTCGTAGCGAGTATTATCACCGTATTGAGTGATAAATTCCTCAAAGTTGAGAAGTTTAGCTTGGGTGTAAGTCATGGGTGTATATAGCTCAATGTTTAATAATAAGTTATTTTAGTTTTCGACTTACCAAAAAGGGGGAGTCTAGCAACTCCCCCTTGAAACTTGACCCCAGGTTCAGGGTGAACCCAAGGGCAAGGCAATGGTGAACCCGCTTTTAGTAAGCGAGACCCATGCTGCGGGTGGTTTCCGCGCCTAAGTAAACCCGGATACTTAAAAAGTCAGTCGGACAAGCGGTTTCACAGCGCTTACAACCCACACAGTCTTCTGTGCGAGGAGAAGAAGCAATCTGTCCGGCTTTGCATCCATCCCAAGGAACCATTTCCAGCACATCTAAGGGACAAGCACGCACACACTGGGTGCAACCAATGCAGGTATCGTAGATTTTTACTGAATGAGACATTGAATAAGAACTCCCAACAACAGTTTGATAGTGATATGCTCTCACACTTATCGACAAAGGATAAGGTGTAGGCGGCTCGGTTAGGTCTAGATGGCTCTAGAGGACTAACCGAGAGATCGAGAACGGAATGCTTGAACCGCTCTATGGTTTGACCAATTTAAGTTAGTCCAGTGTTATACCGGATCAAAGCTTAGTGTAGCGCAGGGGTTCAACTCAAATAAACAAAAGGATGAGAAACTTTAAACAACTTGACAATTGCCGATCGCCAAAACTCAAGAAAAAATCGCTCAATCCCCTGCTCTCACTAGGATAGAGGCTGATTGCCCCCCAGAAGCCGAAAATGAATGGCGATCGCAATTTCCGTCAAAGAGTCAAATTTTGGCGATAAACCGCGATATACTCCTGTCGGTAGTGTGGTTGATTAGTCATGGTAGCAGTAGCAATCTTAGCCGCAGGGCGGGGCACTCGGATGAAATCGGAGTTACCCAAGGTCTTACATTCCCTAGGAGGACGCTCTTTAGTCGAACGGGTACTCGAGAGTTGTCGCCTAATTTCTCCCGTGCGTCAGTTTGCGATTGTCGGATATCGGGGGGATTTGATTCAGGACGCTCTTACGGGTGTACCCGGATTAGAGTTTGTCACCCAAAGCGAACAGTTAGGCACGGGTCATGCCGTTCAGCAGATTTTACCCCATTTAGAAGGGTTTACGGGGGATTTACTGGTACTTAATGGGGATGTGCCCCTATTACGACCGGAAACGATTCGTAATTTACTCGAAACTCATAAAACCCAAGGGAATGGAGCGACCATTTTAACGGCTCAACATCCCCATCCTAAAGGCTATGGGCGCGTCTTTTCCGATAGTGATAATTTGCTGCAACAAATTGTGGAAGACCGGGATTGTACGACGGCCCAACGGCAAAATCGGCGGATTAATGCGGGGGTCTATTGCTTCAATTGGCCGCAACTGGCCCGGGTTTTACCCCAGTTAAGGTCAGAGAATGACCAGCAGGAATATTATTTGACGGATGCGGTGAATTATTTAGACCGGGTGATGATTCTGGATGTGGAGGATTATCAGGAGATTTTAGGGATTAATGACCGCAAACAGTTGGCTACGGCCCATCAGATTCTGCAAGACCGGATTAAGGAGGAGTGGATGAAGGCGGGGGTGACGTTGATCGATCCGGATAGTATTACGATTGATGATACGGTACGGATTGGCTCGGATGTGCTGATTGAACCGCAAACCCATATTCGTGGCAATACGGCGATTGGGTCGGGTTGTCGGATCGGGCCGGGGAGTTTGATTGAGAATAGTGAGATTGGGGAAAAGGTGACGGTTCTCTATTCGGTGATTAGTGATAGTGTGGTGAACTCGAAGACGAGAATTGGCCCCTATGCCCATTTGCGAGGGCAAGCCCAAATTGGAGAAGGTTGTCGGGTGGGCAATTTTGTGGAGATTAAGAAGTCTGAAGTTGGCGATCGCACCAATGTGGCCCATTTGTCCTATCTGGGAGATGCCGAACTCGGTCAACAAGTGAATGTGGGCGCAGGCACGATTACGGCCAATTATGATGGCTATCAAAAACATAAGACGACGATCGGCGATCGCACTAAAACTGGTTCCAATAGTGTCTTAGTTGCTCCCATTACCATCGGTGAAGATGTCACCATTGGAGCCGGATCGGTGATCACCAAAGACGTGCAAAATGACGCTCTAGTCGTGGCCCGCGCTCCCCAAAAAGTGCGCCCCGGATGGCGACCGAAGGGCGTTTCTAAGGATGGGGAGATGGGGAGATAGGGAGATAGGGGAATCGCCCATTACCGATTACCGATTACCCATTACCTAGCACGAAGCACTTAACTAAAGACTTGGAACATCTGGGCTAAGACTGTGTTAGAAAAGAGGAAGCCTTCTGGATCGCTTAGACAGATCTGACCCGTTGAGGGTAGAGGTTGTCCAGGAAGCCAAGGTTGTCCATTCAGGGTGTTGAGGTTAATCCATCCTTGTTGATAGTAGGGATACCAACTCGGACTCAACTGTTGCAAGGGAGGATAACCAAATCGATCGGTTAAGGTCTTTAAAGATAGACCTTCTGCAAGCCGAAGACCGAGCATGAGAGTTTCTAGAAGCTGTTCGGTAGACGAGAGTGGAGGAGTGTTCATCACTCCCCCGTCTTGCAGCCATTGATAATAGGTTTGCCGGGTACGCGGTCGGGTAAATCGGATACTGTCGATGTAACTGGCTGCTCCCATGCCCCAACCATAGTAGGGTTGATTGTGCCAATAGACCAGGTTATGGCGACAGTGATATCCAGGAAGGGCATAGTTGGAAATTTCGTAGTGATCGTAACCGGCTTGCCTTAAGATTTGGGAGGTGAGGCGATAGAATTGGGCGCTGGTTTCATCAGTGGGCAGGTTGAGTTTCCCCGATTCATAGCGCCGTTCAAAGACGGTCATGGGTTCAACGATTAGGTCATAGACGGAGAGGTGAGGCGGGGAAATTTCGAGGGCGGTTTGTAGAGTTTCTTGCCACTGCTCTAGATCTTGTTCGGGTAAACCAGAGATCAGGTCAATACTGAAGTTATCAACGGATGCTTGATGGAGGAGATCGATCGCCTGATAAATTTCGCTGACAGTATGCGATCGCCCACAGAGTTTCAAGAGGGAGTCATCAAAGGATTGTACGCCTAAACTGATGCGGTTAACCCCCAGATCCAGAAACCCTTGCAACTTGTCGAGATCGAAGGTTCCAGGGTCAATTTCCATGGAGATTTCGGCAGTCGAGGTTAACCCAAAGTGGCGATCGAGGGTCGTTAAGAGCTGCTCCAGTTGAGCCACACTGAGCAAGGATGGGGTTCCTCCGCCAAAAAACACCGTATCCAGGGGCAAACCGGGAGGGAGAGTCTGTTCAATTTCCGTAATTAATTCCTGGATGTAATGGGAAATGGCTGGGGAATGCTCTCCCCAACGGCGATCGCCGACCACAGAAATGGCAAAATCACAGTAAAAGCAGCGACGACGACAGAAGGGAATATGAAGATAAGCTGAACGAGGAATAGGCAAAGATTTTTCTTGATGCTCCATTAGACCTCTAGTCCCAGTTCGGTTTGCCGTCTTTTGAATCGACAGGGTTTTCTGACGATCTCTTATAATATGGGTTATCTCTATCCTTTATGGCAATGAGTTTAGGGGGTTGATTCAAACCCCTGAATATTTATCCATTCCCAATCAGGTCAAACAATGATTGACGCAATTATTATCATATCCTTCATACTAGCAGGAATCGGTATCGGTTTCTACGGGGTGGAATTGCTCCCGACCCCTGTATTAGACCAAGTGAGTAATCAAGATGGTCTGCGATCGGTCACAGCCGGATTTGCCGCCCTAATTATGGGCGCAGTCGGGCTATTTGTGCAAACCTCCTATCGGCGTTTAGAAGCCCAAGTGCGACAAATGCCCGTAGAAGTCCTCCTCACCCGTTCCATTGGTTTAGTTGTGGGTCTATTAGTCGCTAACCTGATGTTAGCGCCCCTGTTCCTGCTGCCCATTCCCAAAGAATTCGGCTTCATTAAACCCCTGGTGGCTGTCTTAGGCAGCATCCTCTTTGCCTTCTCCGGAATTTCCCTAGCAGATACCCATGGCCGGTCATTTTTACGACTACTAAATCCCCATAGCATGGAGAGCCTATTACTGGCGGAGGGAACCCTAAAACCTGCCACGACCAAAATTGTGGATACCAGTTGTATTATTGATGGTCGGCTGGAAGAATTACTAGCGACAAAATTTATTGAGGGGCAACTCCTCGTGCCTCAATTTGTCCTACAAGAATTGCAACTGGTGGCTGATGCAGGCAACGATCAAAAGCGGATTCGAGGCCGTCGAGGGCTAGAAATTCTCAACCGCATTCGGGAAAACTATCCGGAAAAAATTGCGATCCATCCGGCTGACTATGAAGAAATTAGTACGGTTGATGCAAAGTTGGTGCATTTAGCCCAAGAAATTAACGGCACATTGCTCACCAATGATTACAACCTGAATCAAGTCGCCAGTTTACAGCAGGTTTCTGTTCTCAATATTAATGACCTCGCTCAAGCCATGCGTCCAGCCTATTTGCCGGGTGACGATCTGGACTTGAAAATTATCAAGCAAGGTCGGGAACCGGAACAGGGCGTGGGATATTTGGATGATGGCACGATGGTGGTTGTGGAAGAAGGGGGGCAGTATATCGGGGTGGAATTGCGCGTGGTGGTGACTGGCGCTTTGCAAACCTCGGCAGGACGGATGATTTTTGCCCGTCCCCAAGCCTCTGTAATCGCCTAGGCTTAGGCAAGAGGCACATCCCATCTCTATTGTTCCGATTGCATGAAACGGCGATCGCCCTTACTTCCTGCTATTAAAGACGGTCGCCAGTTAAGGGGGTGGGCACTAAGGAAGGCAGATAGTGCTGAGTGCGATTGATCGCCCTCATGTCCGCAGGAAAGCCACCCATCGAATCAGCTATGATATCCTCAAAACAGGAGTGCAAACTGGATCGGTATTCAGGTAGAAAACGATGGTACAAGAATTACTTCCTCAATCCCAAGTTGACGCTCGACTCTATCCAGAAAGCGATGGCAAGCCGATGGCGGATAATACGGTTCAATTTCGTTTAATTACAACAATTGTCGGCGGATTGTCGGCTCTGTTCCAAGAGCGAGAAGATGTGTTTGTAGCTGGGGATTTGTTGTGGTATCCCAGAGAAGCAGGAACGTTGAGTGTAACAGAAGAAAATTTAGCCTTCTGCCAAGCGCCAGATGTGATGGTGGTTTTGGGAGCCGAGAAAAAAGATAGAGGCTCCTATAAGCAATGGGAAGAAGGAAAGATCGCGCCTCAAGTGGTGTTTGAGATTCTTTCGCCGAGCAATAGCAAAGGAGAGATGGAGGATAAGTTTCGGTTTTACGATCATTATGGCGTGCAAGAATATTATGTCTATAATCCGAAACTCAATCGACTGCAAGGATGGTTGAGCAGTCAGGGGAGATTAACAGAAATTCCTCAGATGGAGGGTTGGAGAAGTCCTTTATTGCAGGTGAGTTTTAGGACAAGCTCGCAAGAGTTGCAGTTATTCACGCCCAGTGGGGAAGCATTCGGGACTTATGAGGATGTTGTGCAAGAGCGCGATCGCGCCACAGAGCGAGCAGACAGTGCTGAACAAGAGCGCGATCGCGCCACAGAGCGAGCAGAGAGTGCTGAATCCGATTTACAACAGCTACGGGAAAAACTGCGACAGTTAAATATCGATCCGGATTCTCTATCATAGGTTCCAAAAGGGCGATCGCCTCCATTAATGCTCTAAAACCTCTTTGTAGTGCAACAAATCTAAGGCAACTAAAACGGGGATACAGCCAAAACACTCTTGCGCGAGTTCCCAACGCTCTTCTCGGTGGAGCATGTGAATGAGCTTTTCTTTCACGCTGAGGAGATAGCGCACGTCATTGGCAGCATAACTGAGTTGTGCCTCGGAAAGGTTGCCCACATTGCCCCAATCTGAACTTTGGGCACTTTTATCAAGTTCAACTTTTTCCAGTTCTTGGACTAATTCTTTCAGTCCGTGGCGATTGGTGTAGGTGCGGGCGAGTTTGCTGGCGATTTTGGTACAGAAGATGGGATTGACGATGATATTAAAATGATACTGAAATTGGGCGACATCAAATCGGGCAAAGTGAAACACTTTAGTAATGGTTGGACACTCTAACAGTTGTTTGAGGTTGGGGGCTGTAGTTTGGCCTTTGGCGATCCGGATGGCAATGACATGGCCTTGGGGATCGGAGATTTGCACTAAACAGAGGCGATCGCGTAGGGGCAATAAGCCCATGGTTTCGGTATCTACGGCGATTTCACCGGCTTGCATATAATGGGCAAGTTGTTCGTCACTCAGATCCTGCTCGCCCACCTGAAAGGGTTGAATAGTCATAAATTAGGTAATGGGTAATCGGTAATGGGTAATCGGTAGAATTTTCCCGTCTGGAGTGTCCCCCTATCCCCCTGATGGCTGTTGTTCGGTGGGGATTTCGGGGTTAGGAGGGGGAGATTTTTGGGAAGCGTGGATAAACCAACCGATCGCCAGAACCAGGACTGCACCGAGAATATAACCTAAACCGGCAAATCCAAAGCGATCGGCGGCAAAACTAATCCATTGTCCAAACCCTTGTTTGGGTGGGGGATCGTTCATATCACTCATAAAAATATATGGCGCTATGCGCTAGAGAATAGGGAACAGGAAATCGGGCAATGAATAGCAATGTAGTAATCATATATTCTGATGACTATTGCCTATTGCCTTTTGCCTTTTGCCTGACTTCTGCAAGAAGTCTATTGACTTTCAAAGAGTTCGGAGAGTTCTTCGGTACTGGTTCCTAAAATACGGGCAAGTTTGGAGATTTCATTATCGGTGAATCCATCCCGAATTTGGATCAGTTCTTTGGGGGCACGGCCGACAATGCGGGCGATCGCCACAATTTGTTCGTCGCTAATCTCTTTTCCTCCATACACATCCCGCAAATCTTGGGGGGAGAGTTTATAGGAGTCACAAAAGCGCACAAACTCTTTATCGCTAATATCGAGTTGTTCTTGGCGATCGCGCAATAGGAACATGATCGCCCGCGAGCCATGATCGGGACGCTTAAAGCGCTCGACATATTGCTTGAATAACTCATTGATTTGTTGGGGAGTGCCTCCCAACTGTTTCACTAAGTCGGTACAAGCCATTTTCAGGGCTTTATTTAGGGTTTTGTTATATTGGGTGAGCTTTTCGTTTTCCTGTTGCAGTTTTTCCGATTTGTTGATGGTGTCAACAATACTGGCGGCAAATTCTGGAGTACATAGGCCCACATCCGCATCTTCATAGGAAATGGGGATATAGGAGCGGTTAGGATTAAATTGTAAGCGTAAAGACTGGTTATTTTCTTCCATAAGGTTTCATAAGTCGCGCTAACCCAACGCTTCAGAAAGGGGTTTCTGAATCTGGGTCTATTGTACTTCACCTTAACTCTGAATTCGATTAGAGGCCAAGCGATCGGCAAGGCGGGTGGTTTCGGGGAGGCGATACTGGGGGGTACAATCGAGGACATAGGCGATCGCCGTCTCTAACCCGATCTTATGGCCAATGGAGACATACAGGGGCTTAACTTGAGTGCGGGTTCTCAGCACTGCACCAATAATTTCTTCCCCATCTTTGAGGGGTGTCCAACTGCCTCGTTTGGGTGCAGGTTCATTATGAGTGCCGATAAACCGGGATTTCGCGACACCAATGGTGGGACAATTGAGTAGTGTCCCCAGATGACAGGCTAATCCAAATCTACGAGGATGGGCTAATCCTTGACCGTCGCAGAGAATTAAATCGGGGGTTGTGGTAAGTTGACGGAGAGCTTTGAGGATGGGGGGGGCTTCGCGAAAGGAGAGAAAACCAGGAACATAGGGAAAGATCGTCGGACAAATGGCGATCGCCGTTTCCACTAGCTTTAAGTCCGGAAAACTCAGCACTGCCACTGCTGCTCTGGTAGTTTTTCCCCCATCTTCAAATCCCAGATCGACTCCAGCAACCCAATGGATCTCTGGGAGGCAATCGGAGGTAATGACGCGATCGCGCCATTGTTCTTGAATTAACCTTGCCTCCTCTATAGAAGTCGGCCAACTGAGCCTTGTAGGAATCTTCATAACTTATCAACTTTGCAGATCGATCTTTTATTCTGCTAATTTAGATCCGTCAACAGCAATCTAATCTATATCAATACTTTTCTCCGAGGTTGGAGAAAGGTAAATTCTTATGCTAGGGTTACCAATAAACAGATGAGATATCTGATTGTTGTGTCAACTCGCTAAACTATGATCCAATCGAAAATAAGATCTGTTGCTTTGGGTACAATGCTTGGGGGATTGCTCTTTGGGGCGATCGCCTGTGGCAATACGACCACAGAAAGCTCCAGTGACTTACCTGGGGAAGGCATCACCGTAATCCCTGCCCACAGCAGCTTACTAGAAGAGCGCTTTCAAACTGAAATTATCAACACAGCCCTAGAGGAATTGGGATACGAGACGGAGACAGCCAAAGAACTCACCTACCCCACCCTGTATACGGCGATCGGCAACGGAGATGTACACTACACGGCTGTAAATTGGGACAGGCTACACACCGAGTTTTACGAAAATAGTGGCGGTGATGAACAATTAGCCCAGATTGGAGTGTTAACCCCTGCGGTATTACAAGGATACCAAATCGATAAGAAAACAGCCGATGAATATAATATTACCAGTTTAGAACAGTTCAAAGATCCAGAAATTGCCCAACTTTTTGATACTGACGGTAATGGAAAAGCCAATTTAACAGGATGCGATCCAGGTTGGGGGTGTGAGCTGGTGATCGAACACCATCTCAATGCTTATGGGTTGCGCGATAGCATCGACCACGAGCAGGGTCAGTATTCTGCCTTGATTGCCGATACCATGGTTCGCTACCGGGAAGGAGAACCCATTTTCTTTTTCACTTGGACTCCTTACTGGATAGGTGGTGTATTGAAACCGGGTGAAGAGACCATTTGGTTAGAAGTTCCCTATACGGATCTACCCGAAGAACAAGGGGAGGTATCCGAAGCAGATACCACAGCTAACGGCAAAAACCTGGGTTTTGTCGTCGATCAGATGAGGATTGCTGCCAATAAAGAGTTTGTGGAAGCCAATCCTGCTGCCGAAAAACTCTTTGAGGTGGTGGAAATTCCCATTGATGATATTAACGCCCAAAACATGCTCATTCAAGAAGGAGAAGACCAACCGGAAGATATTGAACGTCATGTGGATGAGTGGATTGCTGACAATCAAGAGTTATTTGATAGTTGGGTAGAACAAGCAATGGAAGCTCAATCCTAATCCTATTTTTCTGTCATTAAGTTCATGGGTTAAGAAGCGGGCAAGATGCCCGCACTCCTAAAACCTTTACAGTGCTTTTCGATGTTATGAGGTACAAGGGAAAAAAATCCCCCTTTTTAAGGGGGATTGGGGGGGGGATCAAAATATCCCACATAAAGTGCGAAAACTGCTGTAAGTCGATTAAATCGATAAGCCCAAATTCAGACCTAAAAAGGCATGAACAAACAACAACGCCAATGCTGCCGTACCCAAATAAGCATGAAGGGTACGCAAGGACGGTTTCTCACCGCCAAACTTGGTAATCGAAATTGCGCCATTGAGGCCTAACAGAACTAGGACAACGGAACCCGTCCAAAAGTGGGGACTTTCTAAAATCGGCTGCCCTTGCATCACCAGAGATAAAACCCCTCCGGTATATCCCAGAGCCAAGAACAGGGTCAAAAATGGGGCCAGTTTGCGGTGATTGAGCTTATTTTGAGTCTTCACCTCTTCATCGGTAGCGCTACGTCCGCGCCATCCGGCAACGGCCACAAACGTGCCCAACACAAAAACAACAATGCCCATCATCAGGGGATGCCCCCAGTGGGTGATGGGTTCAGGAATGCCCAAACTGGCGAAATAATCGGCAATGGGGTCAACAATGGGGTGTAGAAGGTCTCTAATGGTGTCCATGGAGTAATCCGAGTAATATTTTAGTCAAGTGGTTTGCTAATCCCAGACTTCGGAAGATAAAAGTCTGTGGGGTTGTTTCTGAAGTCTTCATAAGACTCCCATACTTTATTAGTGTAAACAGCAATGTCCCCTTGATCATACAAATTAGCATTTCCCGACACCCACCAAGCGGCCGTTCTGCGGATGGCAAGGTTTTCATCTTGGGCACTGGTGGCATATTCTTCGGCCAGAACATCTCCGACAATACAGATTAAAACTTCTCTGGTTTGCTCAAGATTGGTGGCAAAGGCTTCCGGGGTGACTGGTTCCCCCAGACACCACCGAGACCATCGGGTAATATTATTCGGTCTAATTTTCCACGGGCCATAAAGCGTTTCTGCGGTTTGCCCTTGGGGGGCTGAGACTCGCAGCGCTTCGACTAGGGCTATAATCTGATAGCGCTGTAGCTCTGCCCAAGCAGGCAACACCCACAGGACTAGGCCGGCGATCGCCCCTAGTCCTCCTAATCTCCAATATTTAGTTTTCACTCCTCATCACCTTTAAATGGTTAGGTTTGATGCTCACACTCTTTAAAGCATAGGCTTAACCATATAAATGAGCCACCCATTCCCCATAACCGTTATAGTGTAAGGTCGGTTGTCGGGGCCAAGTGAACGGCGCTCCTTCACTAATGAGCCGTTCCGTGGCTTGAGACCATCGGGGATGGGGTTTATCCGGATTCACATTGGCTTCAAAACCATATTCACTCCCATCGATGGTATTCCAAAAGGTAGCCGGTTGAGTGTCAATAAATTCAATCTTGACAATCGATTTTGCGCCCTTAAATCCATATTTCCAAGGAATGACTTGACGGATGGGAGCGCCATGCTGTTTGGGTAAATCTTTGCCATAAATTCCAGTGGCAAAAAAGGCTAGTTCATTGGCCATTTCCTCAATTCGCAAGCCTTCGGTATAGGGCCAGGGAATGCTAGAAAAAGGACTCCAAGAGGGGCCGGTACTAATTGCTTTATCGTACCAAGAGGTAAACCGGACAAATTTCGCCTCGGAGGTGGGTTCGACTGCTTCGATCAGTTTCCCCATGGGGAACCCTAACCAGGGCACAACCATGGCCCAAGCTTCCACGCAGCGAAACCGATAGACTCGCTCTTCTAAGTCAAATTTTTTGCGTAAGTCATCGATATCATAGGTTTGGGGATTTTTCACCAATCCTGTGACCTCAACTTTCCAGTTTTCCGTGGGCAACGCTTGGGCTGCTTGCTGAATGGATTTGGTGGTTCCAAACTCGTAAAAGTTATTATATTGTGATGAAAGGGCTTGGGGGGTAATTTCCAAGTTTCCCTTGAGAAACTCTGGGTTTTGAGCGATCGCCTCTGGGGTGGTATAACCATATTCAATATTGCTGGCTTGATTTTGCTGGCCACAAGCGGTTAACGGGAGCAGACTGGCGGTAATTCCTGCTCCCATCAGCCCCTTGAGCAATTTCCGCCGATTCATGAAGACAGACTCTGGGGTAATCTGGCGATCGGGTATATCCCAGATTTGGGGAACTTTGATTAAGGTCATGACAATTCGTGAATACTCAAAGCAGCAACAAAAACTATTTTTCGTTCTATTGTAATCTATTTTTTGATCTTAAAATGCTATTGTGAATCTACCAATAACCAATAATCCTCTCTCTTAGAAGCCAGATTTCTGAAAAAAATTGGGCTTCTGGCTCCCTCTAGGACTCTAAAATATTGCCAGAACTTAATAACTCTTGTGCCGCTTCTAGCATTTGTGGCGCTAACTCTTGTAAATCTTCGCGATTGTCTAAATACGCTTGCAGTGCCGATAGGGGATCGACTTCCTTTCCTTGACCTAATTCTGGCAGGCGCGTGCGAGAAAGTTGACTGACTAATTCCGGTTGAATGGTATAACTATGGGCGACTTCTAGCCGTTCATAGAGTTGCTGGGAATCGATTGAATCTAACTGTTCGGAACGAATCTGATAAATTAAGCGAACCACTGCATCTTGAATGGAGGATTTTTCTAGGGTCTGGATTAATTTTTCTTGAGGATTTTCTGCTTGAGTTATATCCACTTTAATCGTTTTAAACCCTCGCACCGATAAGGGACAAAACTCTACATTCGCCTGTCCTTTTTCCACTTCCACCAGCACATAACCCTTTTGTTCTTTTTCTTCGCTAAAATCCACCCGTTCAATACTGCCGGGATAGACAACTGGGGGGCGATCGCATAAAATCTGATGTTTATGGACATGGCCCAGGGCCACATAATCAAAACAGGGACGCGCTAGAATCGACAAGGGAATCGTAAACCCCTTACCCACAGCTAAAAAGCGCTCTGCCCCATAATGGGCATTATCCACCATCACATGGGCTAAAAGAATAGTGGGAAGATCCGGATTAAGGCGGCGAATTTGGGCTTCGAGGGCAGTTCGCAACCGGTCAATGAGTTGATGATTAATTTCTGAAAGCGATAATTCCTTGGTTTCTGGACGAGTAAATAAACTCGAACGGGTTAACCAAGGTAGGGTAATCACTTGAACGGGGCCGTGGGGGGTGGTAATGTTATGCAAAGCTAGGCGATCGCCCACAATAAACCCTGGAACCCCTAGAGTCTGGTAAATCGATAAACTTGCCCCCCCCTTCCCTTGGGCATGTTGGTCGTGATTTCCCACCAACAACACCGTGGGAATATTGGCCTCCACTAACCGGTAAAATTGCCGTGCAAACCCTTGACTCACATAGGGAGGAGGAGTCGCATCCGGGAATGCATCGCCGCCAAACAAGACTAAATCCACCGGTTCGGCGATCGCGCGATCGATACATTCCGACAAGCTGCTGATAAAATCCTCTAACCGGGTATTCAATCCCGTTTCCGGATTCACCCGTCCATGACTCAACCCACTCCCCAAATGGATATCCGATAGATGTAGAACCTTCATCAACCTGCCTCCACAGCCATAAAAATACCCCCAATAACGATTATGGGGGATTATAGAAGCTAACGCCAATCATCATGATTTTAGAGGTACAGGACTAGAAAACTTTCTCTCCTGACTATACCCTTACGTGGACTGATTCGAGTCAATTCGCCCACTACCCCGACGAGCTATTTCTGTGCTATCAAAGGACTGGGAGGAAGGACAACCATTGTCACACCGTCCGCTTCCGCGATGGTCTTCTGCATGGGTAGTAGATTGACTGAACTCGGAACCAACCGTGGCACTCGTTTGTAGGTTAACCCAACCTATTGAGCCAATAACCAAGGACAAAAACAGAAAACGATTAACTTTAATGGAGTTGTAGATACGCATGGGAAACATCTGCCTTGAAGTAACTGTTCTACTTCTCATCGGTTTCCCTGGTTCATCCGGATAAACTGTAGAAGTTTATCAACTGAAAACGTCCGTAATTTCTTCCACAATCATCCAACCCCCGGCTGAGTTTACCCGTCCCCGCAGGCGAATCGGTTGTTCCTCGAAGAGAGTCTGTAAAGCATCATGGACTAGGGGTTCAGTGGTAATCAGTCGCCAAGTGCTTCCCCCCCATTCAACAGGGCTATTGACCTCAAATTGATAGCTTTGTTCCTCCAAGCACTTAAAAAGTCCTGATACTTCTAACCCATCAGTACAAGTTCTTCCTAAGTGAGCGAGGGAAGAGGGCGCATAGCCACTTTTGGGATACTCCTCTCCATAATCTAAATAATGGAATTGCCATGTTTGCCAATCTGGGGAGCGATGGGTGAGATTAAAACAGGGAATGACTGCTGCTGGGGCGCTTGTATCGGTTAATAGGGCTGATTGTAAAACCCCTACTGGTAAACTATGGGGGTCTTCCTGACGTTCAATACAAAGCGCTGCTGCCATGCCTGCGGCTTGACCGATATTCATCACCACCGGTTGTAAGCGGGTGGCTCCATTGGCAATATGGGAGACAGAAATATTCTTTTCGCAGACGAGAAATCCGGTCATTTCCTCTGGAATTAAACAGCCATAGGGAATGGTAAAAGGCGTTCCCGTCCACCGTCCCCCCCAGCGCACAGATTTGGGAGCAAGGGGAAAGGAGACTTCTGGATAATGATGGTCGTTGGGATAGTTGCCGATAACAATACTATTAATCTTTCCCGTTTCATCTCTGGGTAATGGAGCCACATTTCCGTCCGGTTGGGGCAAAATGTCCTGTTCTCGCAGGGTAACTTGTCCTTTGAGTCGGCGACTTTCCCGAAAATAGGGGTAAAGAGCGACTCCTTGTTGGAAGTGGGGAAGGAGTGCAGAGCGGGGGGAGGTGATGGAGTCGAGGACGGGAAATTGATTAACCGCTAACCCGTAGCGCTGTCCGAGTTGGCTTTGAATGGTGCGCCCAAAGTTGAGACTATGTTCTAGGGCTTCTTGTAAGAGGATAAATTGGTCTTGGGGCGATTCAATCAGGCGATTAAGATTAATGCCATAGTCATTGCCCTTAATGGGCCAGTTAATCATCATTTTGCGATCGGGTAAACGGCCATAGCTTAAAAATTTCTCTACCCCATGGTTTTCCCATGCACCCGCAAAGGCTGATTCGTTAACAGAACCGGGAATCTCTGGCGCGTTGACTCCTTCTCCATAATCTTGCAGATGAATCACCCAAGTAGGCGCTTGTACCGGATAGCGTTCCGTCAGTTCATTGGCTTCTTTTGGAGCGCTCGGTTCTCCCCATTCCCTTTGCAGTTCCCACCCCCAACGATGGGGAATATCGGCTAAGGCAAGTAAATCTCCCAGTTCAGTTCCATCCAGGGTAAGAGTGGCGTTTACCCGCAAGTTTTGAAAGCGAACCCCAGTAACGCGGTTACCCTTTCGATACACTTCTAAGGGGGTTTGTCCCCAAATCCAGTCTAGGTTCGGCAGCGCGTCTACCCAGTCCCGGAAAATTTGCGCCCCTATCTGGGGACTAAAGCCAAATAAACTCACCCAATTATGGTCTAATCCTCCCGGTTGTTTCTGGGTTAATTCTTGTACAAATGCCCCCCACATTCCGGTTTGAAAAGCGGCTAACTCGCTCCCATCGGGGGCAGAGACTCCGGCTGCGGTTAACATGCCCCCTAACCAGGGAAATTCACTAACCAGCAGGGTTTGTGCGCCCCTGCGAGCGGCTTGGATGGCGGCACAGGTTCCCCCGGTTCCCCCACCGACAACGAGGATGTCTACGGTGCGTTCTTGTGTTTGGTTCATGGAATAAGGCGCTTCGCGCTGGTAATGGGTAATATCGCGTTTTCATTTGAGACGTAAACTTGGAATGCCCTCTCCCTTTCATGTCCGCTTGCGGAAAATCCCTCTCCCAAGGGAGAGGGACTTTTGCTCCCCTTCTCCCGTGGGAGAAGGGGTTGGGGGATGAGGGCAACCGTTGATAACTCATTGAAAAATGCTAGAGATAATAGGTTTTTCCGTTCTATAAATTGATATCCGATCGCGGGATCTGCGTCCATTATGATGTCACTGAGTTTCAGGAAGACTTGAAGACGCTACAGGAATAATTAATGATGATTGTCAGTAACACTTCCCCAATTTCCAATTTAGCCAAGATCGGACAACTTGACCTAATGACTCAGATTTATGGGAATATTTTTATTCCCTCTGCGGTGCATAATGAATTATTGGATCGGAGGGCTGGTGAAAAGGAATCAAATTAAATTATATAATCGTCTTAAAGAGTTAACGGAAAGGGAAAAACCAGTAAGCGAATACAAAAAAAAGATGCCAGTCATGGCCGCCAAGTAACTCGAAGAGTTTACCCGCGTGTAGCACTATAGGCAGCATAAACGCCTTGCACATTGTACCAATTGAGGAAAATGCGGGCGGCTTCCAGAGCCAATTGGGGTTTTCCGCGATCGATTAACCATTGCAAAAAGGGAGCCATTGTCCGTTCATTCAGCCTTCCCCCTAATGATAAAACGCCCCATAAAATTCGATGTATCCAGGTCATTTGGATCATCATTCGCACGTTCCAAGTGGGATGTTTTTGATAGAATAAAACGCCCATGCGTCCGCGCTGGATTTCTTGGTCAATCATGGGGGGAATTTGCTCTAGGCTAAAGGGGGGATGCCAATGGTAACCAACGGCTTGGGGACATTTAATCAGTTTAAGTCCTAGGTTTTTGAGGCGCACTCCTAATTCTAAATCTTCCCAGCCATAGAGTTGGAATTGGGTGTCGAAAAGTCCCGCTTCTTCTAACCAATGGCGGGCGATCGCCACATTCCCGGTCGCAAAATAGGCGGCCGAGAAGTCCGTGATCTTGTAGGGTTCTGAGGTCGGCTCGTCAAAATTGCAGGTATTAATCACTGCTCCGTAGGTAAACAGGCGATCGCTCCCTAACTTCTCCTCTCCCTCCTGCAATGCCTGTGCATGGCAGCTTAAGAAGGTTTCCGTCACCACCAGATCGCTATCGATAAAGATAATGGTATCGCCCTGAGCCTCCTTTACCCCCAAATTCCGGGCAGCAGCCGGCCCTTGATGCTCCTGCACCAACCAACGCACATGGGGCAGTTGCTGCCGTTCTTGAGCTAACCAGGCTAAAGTGTCATCCGTGGAACCATCATCAACCACCACCACCTCATACCCTTGGATGTGGCGATAATGGGACTCATCGCTTTCGCGATCGCTAAACTGCTGATTCTCTAGCGCTCTCAGGCACTTTTGTAGAATCGGTAAACGGTTGTAAGTGGGAATGACAACACTGAAGAACATAGAGAATTAAAGTTTAATTTTGTAAGGGTAACTTCACTTTTTATCCTGCTCGTTAAAACCCGATAAACCTTGAAACAGCATCACTAAGCCTCCAATGGCAATGGCGATCGCCAAACCTGCCGCAATCCAATCTAAAACGGGTGTATTTTCCATTACTGTTCCTAATGCTTGCTGGGTTGAGCGTGAACTCAAAGGTTCAGAATATCACACAAACGATTATCATAAGGAACAAACCCTTTTGGCTCTCGCAGAAAAAATATGCCCCTTGCTCATGTCATTGGTTTAGGTAAATCGGGAATTGCAGCCGCTAAACTCCTACACTGCCAAGGATGGCAGGTAAAAGTGAGCGATCGCCAAATCTCCGATAGCTTACGCCAACAACAGAAAACCCTTCACGATCTAGGAATTGCCTGCGATATCGGCTCTTCCTTGACCCTAGAGGATACCCCACCTCCAGAGCGGATTGTGGTCAGTCCTGGAGTTCCTTGGGATATTCCGGTGTTGGTGGAAGCTAGAGTGCAAGGAATTGAAACCCTGGGAGAAATGGAACTCGCTTGGCGAGAACTGAAGGATGTTCCTTGGGTGGGGGTTACGGGAACCAATGGCAAAACCACCACCACCGCTTTAATTGCCGCGATTTTTCAGCAGGCTGGCTTCCATGCTCCGGCCTGTGGTAATATCGGCTATGCGGCCTGCGAGTTGGCATTGGGAGAACAAAAGCCCGATTGGGCGATCGCCGAAATTAGTAGTTATCAGATTGAATCCTCCTCTACCCTATCTCCGCAAATTGGAGTCTGGACAACGTTTACCCCCGATCATCTCAACCGCCATAAAACCCTGGACAATTATTACAATATTAAAGCGCAGTTATTGCGGCGATCGCATCAGCAAATCTTTAACGGCGACGATCCCTACCTGCGCCAAGTTGGACTCAAACAATGGCCCGATGCCTATTGGACAAGCACTCAAGGCAAAAAGCATCTAGTCAGTTCTCCCCAAAAAGGCATTTATATTCAAGACCGATGGGTAATGGTGCAAGGCGACCCCATTTTACCCGCCGCCAGCCTGAAAATGGTGGGAGCGCATAACCAGCAAAACCTATTGATGGCGGTAGCGGTGGCTCGGTTAGCCGGTATTGAGCGGGAAGCCATTGCTGAGGCGATCGCCCATTTTCCCGGCGTTCCCCATCGCTTAGAACTCATTTGCACCCTAGATCAAATCAACTTCATTAATGATAGTAAAGCCACCAATTATGATGCGGCTG
Organism: Roseofilum halophilum BLCC-M91; assembly: GCF_030068445.1. GTDB lineage: Bacteria > Cyanobacteriota > Cyanobacteriia > Cyanobacteriales > Desertifilaceae > Roseofilum > Roseofilum halophilum. The sequence goes on from NZ_JAQPOK010000088.1 coordinate 88,830, forward strand.
AAGTCGGCTTATCCGCAGTTGAGCCTCCCGTTATTTTAATTGCGGGAGGAGAAGCCAAAGAGGGTGATGATACCCAATGGTTGCATCGGATCAAATCTAAAGCAGCAGCCGTCTTACTGATTGGCGAAGCAGCACCCCGTTTTGCCCAACGCTTAGAAGCCGTGGGTTATGCTTCTTATGAAATTTTGGAAACCTTAGATCGAGCCATTCCCCGCTCCCTAGCCCTAGCCCAACAGTATCAAGCCAAAGGGGTCTTATTTTCTCCCGCCTGCGCCAGCTTCGATCAATATGCTAACTTTGAACAACGGGGCGATCATTTCCGCCAACTGTGCTTAGAAATGAACAAGTAGGAGCGAATCGGTTCATATCAACATGCAATGGGTACGATCGCCAAAAATCGGTTGGATATTAGTCATCCTGTTAGCAGGATGGCTCATTTTCGAGATCACCACCAACCTGATCGCCGAAGGACTCTGGTTTACCGAAGTCGGTTATCGCGCTGAATTTGCCCTGCGGGTAACCACCCAACTCATCGTCGGCGCTATTGTTTTTGGAATCAGCAGCCTTTATCTGTGCGGCAATCTCTGGGTTGCCAACCAGCTCAAACATCCCAACCCCCCAGAAGATCAGGACGCTTATCCCAAATATGCCAAAAGCGTTCCCCTGGGATGGCTACTCCTATCAGTAGGACTCTTAAGCCTCGTCTTAGGATTAATTGTGATTCAATATGCAGAAGTCATCCTGCAATATTGGCATACCGATTTTAACATTGCCCGCCTCACCCCCGAACTCCCGCCTCGATTTCGCCCCGAATCAGCCCTTCGCACCTTCTTAGATCTCCCCTACTCTGGGGTCAAAGCCCTGTTTATCATTGGGTTTCCCATTCTCTTAGTATGCATTCCCCAAAGAATCCTGCTGGCGATCGCCATCCTCCTCAGCACCGGTTTAGGCGTAATTTTATCCAGCCATTGGGCCAAAATTCTCGCCAGTTTTAACCCCACTCCCTTTAACCAAATCGATCCCCTTTTCGATCAAGACATTAGCTTCTACATCTTCACCTTACCCGTTCTCCATCTCCTCGAATTTTGGCTCGTTATCCTCTGTGTTTTTTCCCTATTTGCCGTTACCATTATCTATTTATTATCCGGTAGAAGTTTAGCCCTCGGCAGTTTTCCCGGTTTTTCCTCTAAACAGCGCCGCCATCTACAAGTGATTAGTGCCGCAGTCATGTTTAGCGTCGCCTATAGCTATGCCCTCTCCCGCTATGAACTCCTCTATTCTTCTACAGGAGTCATTTATGGAGCCAGCTTTACCGATATCTATACCCAAAAACCCATGATTGAAGTGCTGTCAATTCTGGCAGCCGCCTATGGATTTTTTCTCTTAGGCCGCTCGATTTATTGGGCAAAAAAACGGGATATTTGGCGACAAATGATTGTCGTGATGATTCTCTATTTAGGAATTGCTGGAGTGAGCAATTATGGCCTACCAGCTCTGAGCCAAAGATTACTTGTTGAACCCAATGAACTGGGACGAGAAACACCATTTATCCAGCACAGCATAGAATATACTCGTTCTGCTTTTGATTTAGACAAAATCGAAGTTTCCCCCTTTAATCCCGAAGGACAATTAACCCCAGAAGATTTACTCAACAACAGGCTAACCATTGATAATATTCGCCTTTGGGATACTCGTCCCCTATTGCAAACAAACCGGCAATTGCAACAAATTCGCCTATATTATAAATTTCTCGATGCCGATATTGAGCGCTATACGTTCCGCAAGCGAAATTATCAAGGAGCAGAAAAACAACAGGTGATTTTAGCTCCCAGGGAATTAGACTATGAAGGGGTTCCTGAAGAGGCTAAAACTTGGGTGAATGAACATTTGGTTTATACCCATGGGTATGGGTTTACCATGTCCCCCGTGAATACGGTTGCCCCCGATGGCTTACCAGAATACTATGTGAAAGATATTGGTGCAGAAAGTCCAGAAGGCCAAACTACTCCCGTTTGGATTTCTGAAGCTCGAATTCGAGATAGTATTCCCATTGGTCAACCGAGAATTTATTACGGGGAATTGACCAATACTTATATTATGACTCCTTCCACGGAACCAGAATTAGATTATCCCCAGGGAGATGCCAACCAATATAATTTTTATGATGGCACAGGAGGAGTCTCGATCGCCAGTCCCTGGAGACGATGGTTGTTTGCCAAATACCTCAACGACTGGGAAATGCTTTTAACCCAGTCCTTTACCCCAGAAACTAAAGTTTTATTTCGCCGCAATATCGTCGATCGCGTCAAGGCGATCGCCCCCTTTCTTAGATTCGATCGAGACCCCTATTTAGTCGTTGCTAATACTAATTTAAGCGGCATCCCCAGCACCAATCAAGAGAACTATTTGTACTGGATTATTGATGCCTATACGACCAGCGATCGCTACCCCTATTCCGATCCTGGAGAGCTGCCTTTTAACTATATTCGTAACTCCGTAAAAGTTGTCGTTGATGCCTACAATGGCAAGGTCTATTTTTTTATCAGCGATGATGCCGATCCGATGATTCAGACCTTCGCCAAAATCTTTCCTAACCTGTTCCGTTCTTTAGAAGAAATGCCCCAATCTCTCAGGGTACATATTCGCTATCCTGTAGATCTTTTTACTATCCAATCCAATCAACTGCTCACCTATCACATGCGCGATCCTCAAGTATTTTACAACCGGGAAGATCAATGGCGCGTTCCCCTCGAAATTTATGGCGGTCAACCCCAAACCGTAGAACCCTATTATCTAATTATTAAATTACCCGCAGAAAACCGAGAAGAATTTATCTTGCTCCATCCCTTTACCCCCGCCAGTCGCAATAACCTAATTGCTTGGTTAGCGGGTCGTTCCGATGGTGAAAATTATGGTAAACTTTTACTGTATCAATTTTCCAAGCAACAGCTAATTTATGGGCCAGAACAAATTGATGCTCTGATCAATCAAGACCCAGAAATTTCCCGGCAAATCTCCCTATGGAATCGGCAGGGTTCAAAAGCGATTCAAGGCAACCTACTCGTTATTCCTATCGAAAAATCCTTACTTTACGTCGAACCCCTCTATTTAGAAGCCGAGCAAAATAGCTTGCCAACCCTAGTACGGGTGATTGTTGCCTATGAAAATCAAATTATCATGGCTGATAGCCTCGATAAAGCGCTCAATGCTATCTTTAATTCCTCCAATTCTGCTCCCTCAAATGTCCCTACACCTGTGATTCGCAATTTAAATGAAATTGGGCCGCCCTAGGCGTTAGAATAGATAAGGAAATATAAGAGTAGGGGCTTTCTGGCTGTTTCAGCGATCGCTGACATGAAACGCACTTACAACCAGGGTTTATGCAAAAAAAACGACAAGAGATCCACGATCTCGTCGATCAGCTTCCAGAGGAATACTTACATCAGGTGTGGACATTCTTAGCTCCCTTGTGTGCAGATGCTTATGTGCTGGGCATGATTCACGCAACCATGGATACCATTAAACCTGGTGATTTTATGACTCGTGAAGAAGCTATAGGGTTTTTGCAGCATCATCGATGATTGATTACTGCCAGAGGTGAAAATCCTATGACTGTGGCGAACTCATCCACGGCATCGTCTACCCAATATCAACTGCTCTATCACCGTAGCTTTCTCCAAGACCTACAAAAGTTACAGAAAAGAGAGAAGAGATGCTATGAAAAAATTTATCACTTGGTATTTACTGAGTTTCTAAGCCTGAAACGGCTAGAAGATCTGCCGCAGCTACATCGACTCGGCCGGGAAAAGATGTTCTATCATTTTACGATTGAAGAATACCTGATTGCGATCGCCGTCATGGGGCAAATTGTTAAATTTCTCCGGATTCTACCCAAACCGAAGATCTAAAGGGTATGGTGTCTAGGGGAGAGTCTCAAGCAACCTCTCATTACCTTGTTTCAATCGGCGATCGCCGAAAATGCCTCAACCCTTTGGAGAAGACTGGTTATGGATGCAGCAACCCTCTGGCAACGTTATCAAGACTGGCTGTACACCCACGACGGCCTGGGATTTTATCTCGATATTAGTCGAATGAGGTTTGACGATCGCCAAGTCGCAGAAATGAAACCCAAGTTTGACCAAGCCTTTGCAGAAATGGCCAAACTCGAAGCGGGGGCGATCTCCAACCCAGATGAAGGACGGATGGTGGGTCACTATTGGTTACGCAACGCCCATATCGCCCCTAACCCCCAACTGAAAGCCGAAATCAACGAAACCCTAGAAGCCATCCATCGCTTCGCCCAAGATATCCACTCCGGAGCCATCAAACCCCCCAACGCCCCCAAATTTACCGATATTCTCTCCATCGGTATTGGGGGATCGGCCCTGGGGCCTGAATTCGTCGCCCAAGCCTTAGCCTCCTCCTCTCCCCAACTCAACATTCACTTCATTGACAACACTGATCCCGCCGGTATCGATCGCACCCTGGGGCAACTCAAAGATAAACTCAACACCACCCTAGTGATTATCATCTCCAAATCTGGAGGCACGCCCGAAACCCGCAACGGCATGATCGAAGCCAAAGCCGCCTATGAAGCCGCGAACCTCACCCCTGGCCCTCATTTTGTCGCCATTACCGGCCATGGCAGTAAACTAGAAAAGCAGGCAGAATCGGAAAACTGGTTAGCCACCTTCCCCATGCATGACTGGGTAGGGGGACGCACCTCCGAACTCTCCGCCGTCGGCTTAGTCCCTGCTGCTCTACAAGGCATCGACATCGATCGAATGTTAGCGGGGGCTAAAGAAATGGATGAAGCCACCCGTATTCCCTCCCTCAAACAAAATCCCGCCGCCCTCCTTGCCCTTGCCTGGTACTTCGCGGGAAATGGCAAAGGGGAAAAAGATATGGTCATTCTGCCTTACAAAGATAGTTTGTTGCTCTTTAGCCGCTATCTACAACAATTGGTGATGGAATCCTTGGGCAAAGAAAAGGATTTAGACGGCAATACGGTCTATCAAGGTATTGCGGTTTATGGAAACAAAGGCTCCACTGACCAACATGCCTATGTGCAACAATTGCGCGAAGGTGTACCCAATTTCTTTGTCACCTTCATTGAAGTCCTGAAAGACCGCGAACGACCTTCTCCTGAAGTCGAACCGGGAGTTACCTGCGGCGACTATCTCTCTGGACTCTTGCAAGGAACCCGCCAAGCCTTATACGACAATAATCGAGATTCCATTACCCTCACCATTCCCGAAGTCACCCCCCGTACTGTGGGTGCATTAATTGCCCTCTATGAGCGGGCGGTCGGATTTTATGCCACTTTGGTGAATATCAATGCCTATCACCAACCGGGGGTAGAAGCAGGTAAAAAAGCCGCCGCCAGTATTCTCCAGTTGCAAAATCAAGTGATGAAGGCTTTAGCCGAGAGTAATCAGCCCTTATCTTTGCCAGAATTAGCGGCTGCTGCCCATGCACCAGAAGAGATTGAGTCAGTTTACAAAATTGTCCGACATCTCGCTGCCAATAATCGCGGAGTCGTCTTGCAAGGCGACACCTCTCAACTCCAACAGTTGAAAGTCAGTAAGGTTAATAAACATTAATTTCGTAGGGGCGGGTTTGAAACCCACCCCTACAACTCATTGTTAATCGAATTCACGATAAAAGGGGTTTAATTCAATTTCAAGGCACTTGCGGGGACTTCTTCCCAAGAGTCAACGGTACGCATTCGAGCTGTCCATCCGGCTTGTTTTTGGTCTTCGGTGAGGTTGTTGTTAAAGGAGTCGTGGCAGTCCTGAGCTTGCTTATGATCGGAACAGGCAATGCAAGCGTAGATCATGCCAGAGGGATCGACTTGTTCATTCACCCAAATAGTCATAGGGCATATACTCCTAAGTGTAAGAAATCTAGTCTATCGTAGGGGCGGGTTTCAAACCTAGTCTATCGTAGGGGCGGGTTTCAAATCTAGTAGGGGCGGGTTTCAAACCTAGTAGGGGCGGGTTTCAAACCCGCCCCTACAGCAATGTCCGATCGCTCATTACTGCGCGAAGTGGTGTAAGTCGGTGACGCGACAAATTCGCCAGTCGGGAAGCACATCAGCGCCCATACGTTGGTAGAAGGCGATCGCCGGTTCATTCCAGTCTAATACCGCCCACTCAAAGCGCCCACAACCCCGCTCTAGAGCAATTTTTGCCAAATTTTTCAGCAGGGCAGACCCAATCCCCTGACGGCGATATTCAGGCCGCACAAATAGGTCTTCGAGATAGAGTCCCGGTTGGGTGCGAAAGGTGGAATAGTTATGGAAAAAGAGGGCAAAACCCACCGGTTTTCCCTCCCATTCGGCAATTAAGGCTTCTACATAATGTCGATCGCACAGGTCTTTTTCCAGATCGGCAGCGCTCCCGACCACTTGATGGGACAATTGTTCGTATTCAGCTAAAGCGCCAATGAGATCGAACAAAATGGGGACATCATCGCGGGTTGCGGGTCTAATTTGGAGTTGGGGGCGATCGCCTGCATCAAGGGTCATAGTTGCATAGAATGCCGATTTTTGGGTTTAACGCAGCCACGCTTTCAACCGTTGAGCCACTTGAGGACGGCGCAATTTCCGCATGGCTTTGGTCTGAATTTGCCGCACTCGTTCGCGGGAGAGGTTAAACAAATGGCTGACCTCTTCTAGGGTATAGGGTTTTCCGTTGCTTAAGCCATACCTTAAGGAAATAATATCTTTTTCTCGTTCTGTCAGCACATCGCTGAGAACCGATAGAATTTCCTGACGCATCATGGTTTCGCTAATCTGAGCTTCTGGAGATTGGGTTCCTTGATCTTCAAGTAAATCCAGTAATTCTGTATCTTGTTCTTCTCCAAATCGATGATTGAGGGAGAGCGATCGCCGACGCACCTGATGTAAATATCGCAATTGAGTAATCGAAATTTCCAATGCTTCAGCCAATTCTGCTTCGCTGGGGTTGCGTTCGAGTTTTTGCCGCAGTTGCTGTTGCATAACCCGCATTTTATTCAGTTTTTCTACCACATGGATCGGCAATCTCACCGTCCGTCCATGGTTAGCCAACGTGCGCGTGATCCCCTGACGAATCCACCAGTAGGCATAGGTGGAAAACTTATAACCTTTTTCGGGATCAAACTTTTCTGCGGCTCGATTTAATCCCAATGCCCCTTCTTGAATCAGATCCAGAAAGGGGACTCCTCGATTCACATATCGTTTGGCAATTGACACCACTAATCTCAGATTAGAGCGCACTATTTTCTGCTTGGCAATTTGGCTTTTTTTCAGCTTCGTGCTAACTTCTGATTCCGATAGTCCACTGGCAGAAGACACCTCCTTAAGAGTAGGGTTATTACCGGTTTTTGCCAGCAACTTTTCTTGTATTTTTTGTAGTTCTACTCCTTCTTGAACTTGTCGAGATAATATGACTTCTTCTTCTGCACTCAGGAGCGGATAACGTGCCATTTCTTTTAGGAATAGACCGACGGTATCCTCATTGAGCCAAGAAATTGATTCTACCCAATCTCCATTCGACCAGGAGTTTGATGTCTCTTTAGACTCTGACGATGATAAGGCAGTTACAACAGAAGCTTTTGCCTCTGATTTTACGGGAGGATTATCGTCTTTCCGATCGATCAATCCGTGATTATCTAGTCGGTTCAACATAGGAAATGACAAAATGAGTTTCACTTCAAAGGATTACGGATCTTTGGGGTGAGGAGCGGTCATTTAGAGCAGGGCTTTTAATCTGAAGTCAAGGCAATTTTCAATGAACTACTGATGGTTGCCCTTAGTGTAATCGTAGAATCGAAAGTTTGCAATCTATGGATGAGTCAACGATACAAAAGTTATTGTTGTGTGTTATTTTCTCAAGTTTCTGTGGTATACGATACACTCTGAGCTAAATGAGGAGAAATTATAATATTTTTGATAGAATTAGACCCAGTTAGCCATCTAAAGCTTATGATCAGCAAACTCGATCGCTTGCAAACATCGGTTACGAGTTTCCGAGTGGCCGCCTCAAAGAGTCCGTTTTATCGGGAGTCGCCATCCCCTGCCAAGCCGCGCTGGGTGGAGGTTTTGGTGGATTACGATCGCCAAGAAGTCGAGGATCAAAAGCTGTATACTTATGCCCTGAGCCAGAACTTGCAGGTGCAACCGGGAGATATTCTCAGCGTCCCCTTTGGTCGTCAGCAGTTAGGGGCGATCGCCATTCGTCTGTTGTCGGAACCGCCAGCAGACTTACCCCCAGAGCGGATTAAATCAGTACAAGAGGTCATCAGTGCGGGTTTTTTCCCCCCCAGTTATTGGCAACTTCTAAACCAAGTGGCCACTTATTACCATACTCCCTTAATGCGAGTGATTCGCATGGCCCTACCTCCAGGACTCTTGGGAAAATCCCAACGTCGCATCCGCTTAACCAACTCGATCCCAACCGCAGCACAAGTCTTTCTGAATCCCCCCGCGCAACAACTGCTAAATGTCCTCACCAGCAGCAAAACTGGGGATTATTCTTGGCGCTATCTGAAAAAACAAGTCCGTCAGGCCCAGCGCGGACTGCAAGATTTGTTAAAACGTCAATGGGTAGAAAGCTATCTAGAACCGCCAAAACCGCCTCGTCCCAAGCGTCAACAGGTGGTAACCCTAGTTAAGTTTACTGTACCGGAACCGGAAGAATTAACGCCCCGACAACAGGAAATTTTAAGAGTTCTGGGCCGTCAGGGAGGGGAAGTGTTAATGACTGAACTGCTACAACAGGCCCAAACCTCTTCGGGGTTAATCAAGACCTTAGAGCAAAAGCAGTGGGTGGTAATAGAAGAGCAGGAACAGTTACGCACCGATCGTCACCCCATGCCCGATCGCGATACCCCCAAACCCCTCACCCCCGCGCAAACGGAAGCGCTACAAGCCATTCAGGGGCGTTCGGGGTATCATCCCTTTTTGCTCCATGGCATCACTGGATCGGGAAAAACAGAAGTCTATCTTCAGGCGATCGCCCCCATTCTAGAACAAGGGCAATCCATCCTCGTCCTCGTGCCCGAAATTGGCCTCACCCCCCAACTGACCGATCGCTTCCGGGCAAGATTTGGGGCGAAAATCCGCGTTTACCACAGTGCCCTATCCGATGGCGAACGGTACGATACCTGGCGGCAGATGCTCCAGGGAACCCCCCAAATCGTCATCGGAACCCGATCCGCCGTTTTTGCTCCCTTGCCCCATCTGGGCTTAATTATCCTGGACGAAGAACACGACACCAGCTTCAAACAAAGCCAACCTGCCCCCACCTACCACGCTCGCCAAGTGGCCCAATGGCGGGCCCAATTGGAAAATTGCCCCCTCATTCTCGGTAGCGCCACCCCATCCATGGAAACCTGGTTTAGTAGTGGCTTGGAGAAAACCTCCACCCGGCTAAGTTTACCGGAACGAGTCGAAAACCGGCCCCTCCCTCCCATTGCCATTGTTGACTTACGTCGAGAACTCAAACAGGGAAATCGGTCAATTTTTAGCCGCAGTCTACAGGATCATTTAAGGCGTTTAGGCGATCTCCAGCAACAAGGCATCCTCTTCATCCCCCGTCGCGGCCATAGTACCTTTGTCTCCTGTCGCAGTTGCGGCCATGTCCTCGAATGTCCCCATTGCGATGTCTCCCTCTCCTACCACTACACCCACGAAGGAGCCACCGAGCGGTTGCGCTGTCATTACTGCAACTTTTCCCAGCTCCAACCCTCCCACTGTCCCGAATGTCAATCCCCCTATCTCAAGCACTTTGGCACAGGAACCCAACGGGTAACCCAAGAACTCGCCAAACTCTTCCCAGAGTTGCGTGTCATTCGCTTTGACAGCGATACCACCCGCACCAAAAACGCCCACCGCACCCTACTCACCCGGTTTGTGCAGGGAGAAGCCGATTTACTCGTGGGAACCCAGATGTTAACCAAAGGATTAGACATTCCCGGAGTCACCCTAGTAGGAGTGGTAGCGGCTGATGGCTTATTGCACCAGGGAGACTATCGCGCTGGGGAAGAAGCGGTGCAAATTTTGACCCAAGTGGCTGGTCGTGCCGGTCGTGGAGATGACCCCGGCCAAGTGATTATTCAAACCTATTCCCCCGACCATCGCGCCATTCAAGCCGTTCAGCAGAATGCTTATGCCACCTTTATGGAGCAGGAATTACAGGAGCGAGAAGCCTACCATTATCCGCCCTACAGTTCCTTGGTGCTGTTTCGCTTCAGTGGCTTAGATTTGATGGAGGTGCAAACGGCTGCCGATCGGGTCGCTGAGGTTTTAGAATCGAGGGCAGGAAGTTATCAGGTTTTAGGCCCTGCACCCGCGCGGGTGATGCGAGTCTCCGATGCCTATCGGTGGCAGATATTGCTCAAGTTTCCTCCCGGAGCAGAGATCGATCTGCCATCTTTAGGGGAATTGCGATCGCTCTGTTCTGCTAGAGTCAGTTTACACCTAGATATCGATCCCCTTAATTTTGGATAGGTCACAATAAGACAAGGTAGTGGTCAGTCAGCCTGGCCTGATAACAGTTAGACACTTTCATGTCGGACTTTCGTCCGAAAGATAAACCTGTGATTGAGGTTGAAGTCCATCAGCAACTGCGAGCATTTCTGCGCTTGGGAGCGTCTCCTTCCTGGCCCCATCAGTTAACGATGGCCAGGTTGGTGGCCCGAGCCATGCGTTTGGGACGGAGTGCTTTAATTCAAACCGGTCGCCCCCTTTATCAAGGACAACCCTATCGGGTGAGTTATTTGGTTCCCTTGTTGATGTGGCCGGGGCCAGCCATTTGGGTGGGGCCCCAAGAGGTTTTGCAGCAGTTACGGATGGTGGAAATTCCTCAATTACAGGAGACGTTAGCGCTCAGTTGGGTGAAGTCGGTAGTGGTGGCCGATCGCTGGCCGAATGGGGAGTTTTCTGGTATCGTATTGACGACTCCAGAGCAATTTTTAGGCGATCGCCTGCATCCAGAAAACCGAGGACAGCGTTTTCCCCTGGGAATTCCCACCCTGATCGATGGTGTAGATGATTTAGAGGACTGGACGGGACATCAGGTCAATCAATGCTTAACCCCCAAGGACTGGACTGAGTTAATGTTAGCCTGTCCCCAACACCGAGACTCGATTCGCGATACCCAAGTTAAGCTCACCAAATCGATTTTCCAACATCCTCCCAACCCCTACGAATGCTGTTTACTCACCGAGGAGGATGAACAGGCGATCGCCCAATTGTTTCATTACTTTGACGAACAACAAATTATCCTACCCTCTCCCTGGCAACACTTCCCCCTCTCTCCCTCCCCCTCCGACGATCTCAGGTGGGCTGATATTCATCGTTCTACAGGGCAATTTACCCTCTGGTCTGGCCCCGTCGATATTGCTCCTATCCTTGCTCCTCTCTGGGCCGATCAACCAGTGGTTTTAATTGGGGAAACCCTGGATCGACAGGCCAATGCCACCCGTTATTGCCGCCAAATGGGACTCGACGATATTACTTGTATTGAATTTAATGCTTCGAGAGACCAAGAGTTGATCCATCTCTATTTACCCGATCGCCTTCCTCTCCCCAATACTCCCCAATTTCAAATCCAGGTTTTGCCGGAAATTCAAAGTCTACTCAGCGTCCGGGGACATCAAGGCGATTTAACTGTTATTTTAGTTGCGGATGTGCCTCTCAAAGGGCAAATTGCTGCTACCTTAGCGGGTGAATTTGGCTCCAAAGTGCAAGTGGAAAAAACGACATTGGAAAGCCATGGGATTTTAGTGTGTGGATGGGACTTTTGGCGATCGCATCAAGGTATCCTTCCGACTCCCAGTTTACTGATTGTTGTGGCTTTACCCATTCCTTCTTTAGAACATCCCCTGGTAGCTGGACGAGTTGCCTATTATAAGCGGCGGCACTTAGACTGGTTTCGGGAATATCTACTGCCCACAGCCATTCAAAACCTGAAACGGGCGATCGCCCCAGTCCGTCCAGGAGTTGTAGCCCTATTAGATACCCGTGTCCTCCACCGCAGTTATGGTCAAACCATCCTCTCTGCCCTCGAACCCATGGCCCGCATTAATTACCGCGACCCCAGTTGGGTCAGGCAAATTTGGGATCGCTGAGATTGACACATCCAGCGATCTGTAGTGGGGGAATGAGGGAATGGGGAATGAGGGAATTAGGGAATTAGGGAATGGGGAATGAGGGAATGAGGGAATGAGGGAATTAGGGAATGGGGGAATTAGGGAATTAGGGAATGGGGAATTAGGGAATGGGGGAATGGGGGAATGGGGGAATTAGGGAGCGAGACGCTCCCACTCCCACTCCAGTCTTACCCCTCTTCTGTCACTCTTGGAAAACTCTCTATAACTCATCCAAGGACTCGGTAATTTAAACTGACACGAGCCGAATAAATAGATGGATTTTGGCAAACTTCATCAAGAGGTGTTGTTTCACCTGCTGCGATTTCTTTCCTGACGCTCTGGGCGATCGCCTCCCACTGCTCGTCTGTAGTGGCTTCAAATCGTGCTGTCCAGTTCAGTTCGTCTTAGATCTCAGCCAGCAGACGAGCGGCGATTCGCTCCGCGATACCTTCGGGAACGCATCCTGCTGATCTGCGGGTAATTGCTTCAGTTGGGCGATTCGCTGCGCGATACCTTCGGGAACGCCTCTTCGAGTAATTGAGTCATACCCCTCTTTTGTCACTCTAGGCAGAGGAAAATAAGAAATCAGGGTCAAGAGAGAGAGGAAAGAGAGCAAGACAAGCACGATTAATCAAGGAAATTAATCGTGGGAACCCCAAAGATAAGTGAGGGATAGGAAAGACC
>NZ_JAQPOK010000089.1 GCF_030068445.1 Roseofilum halophilum BLCC-M91
GCAGCAAATATTCTCAGAAAAGTATCTGGAAGGCTCAAGCTTAACTTAAGCCAACTAAGTAGAGGCGCTTTGATTACGCCTTTAAGAGTTCATTTTTGGACTTCTTAAGAATCTGCGCGTCTTTAGACCGCAGAGTTTCAATCCTTCTACCTATACCGTCCCTTGTTGGGCAGTAGCCTTGGGTTGAGCTTGGGGTTGGAACTGGAAGAGAGAATAGACCACATTTCGGCGAATCGAAATCATCATCTCTAAAAACAGTTCATAGCCCTCACTCTTATACTCAATCAAGGGGTCTTTTTGCCCATAACCGCGCAACCCAACCGACTCTCTCAGGGCATCCATTTGTTGCAGATGTTCCCGCCAGAGGGTATCAATTTGCTGAAGAATAAAAAATCGTTCCGCTTGACGCATTAACCCAGCTTGAATCTGGTCAACTTCCGCCTCTTTCAAGTCGTAGGCAATACGGACTTGCTCGTGCAAGAAAGTTTTCATCTCGCTGAAGCTCAAATCTTCCAGTTGCTGCGGTTGCAAATCTCTGAGCAGATAGACAAACTCTTGCACTTTGCCCACCAGTTGCCCCAAATCCCACTCTTCGGCCGGCAATTCTGGGTTAACATAGGCTTCTACAATATCGTCCATCGTCCGTTCGGCATAGGCAATCACCTGTTCTTTCAAGTCCTGCCCTTCCAAAACCCGGCGGCGTTCAGCATAAATGGCGCGGCGCTGGTTATTCATCACCTCGTCATATTCAAAGACCTGCTTACGGATGTCGTAGTAGTAAGTTTCAACTTTCTTTTGCGCCCCTTCCAGGGAACGGGTAAGCATTCCCGACTCGATAGGCATATCTTCTTCCACGCGGAAGGCATTCATCAAACCAGCCACGCGATCGCCCCCAAAAATCCGCAATAAGTTATCCTGTAAACTCAAGAAAAACTTCGTCGTTCCGGGGTCACCCTGACGACCCGCACGACCTCGAAGCTGATTATCAATGCGCCTCGAATCATGACGTTCCGTCCCCATCACAAACAACCCACCAAGAGAAATCACCTCCTCATGTTCTCGGTCAGTCCACTCCTCATACTCCGAGCGAATCAGATTAAACACTTCCCGTAATTTTTGCACCACCGGGTCATTCGTCGGCGCTTTTTCCGCCGCTACCGCCACCTTATCCTCGGCTGCCAACTCCGCTAAAGAGCGCTCCCCATACTCAGACACCGCAAAATCCACCACCTCTTTTAACTTCGCTTCCGTACTCGCCGACAACTGGGTGGGGAAAATCTTCGGCGACACCTTCCAGGTTTTCACCTTCTTATCCAAACTAAACCCTTGGGCTGACTTCCGTTTACCCGTACCCGGCACTTTAGCCATTTTCATCCCCTCTTCATCTTCCGGTTTCACAATTCGGGGCATAAAATACTCCCGTAACTTCAACCGGGCCATATAATCCGCATTTCCGCCCAAAATAATATCCGTACCCCGTCCTGCCATGTTCGTGGCAATCGTCACCGCTCCTTTCCGTCCCGCTTGAGCCACAATTTCCGACTCCCGCTCCACATTTTCCGGCTTGGCGTTCAGCAACTGATGGGGGACTTCCAACTGACTCAACAGATTAGACAACACCTCCGACTTCTCCACACTCGTCGTTCCCACCAAAATCGGCCGCCCTTGGTGATGCAATTCGGCACAATCTTGAGCCACCGCCTTCCACTTCGCTTCCTCGGTCTTATACACCACATCCGCCATATCTCTACGTCCCGTAGGCCGGTTGGTGGGGACAATGGTCACTTCTAAGCTATAGATTTTCTCAAATTCCGCTTCTTCCGTTTTCGCCGTCCCCGTCATTCCCGATAACTTAGGATAGAGCAAAAAGAAATTCTGATACGTGATGCTTGCTAAGGTCTGGGTTTCCGGCTGAATTTCCACATGCTCTTTGGCTTCAATCGCCTGATGTAGTCCATCACTCCAGCGACGACCGGGCATCACCCGACCAGTAAATTCATCGACAATCACAATTTCATCGTCGCGGACAATATAGTTGACATCCTTAATAAACAACTCCTTGCCCTTAATGGCGTTAAACACAAAATGGGCCCAAGGGTCATCCGGGTTGAATAAATCCGCAACTTGCAAAAATTCCTCAGCCGCAATATATCCCTCATCGGTTAACAGCACATTGCGGGCTTTTTCATCGACCTCATAATGGCCCTGTCCGCTTTCCTCATCCAACGGAACCAAGGTTTGGGCCAGTTGAGCGGCTTTGATATACTTTTCACTGGGCCTATCGACTTGACCTGAAATAATTAGAGGG
This sequence comes from Roseofilum halophilum BLCC-M91, assembly GCF_030068445.1. Classification (GTDB taxonomy): domain Bacteria; phylum Cyanobacteriota; class Cyanobacteriia; order Cyanobacteriales; family Desertifilaceae; genus Roseofilum; species Roseofilum halophilum. The sequence goes on from NZ_JAQPOK010000089.1 coordinate 2,309, forward strand.
GTTCGCGCTTCATCGACTAAGACCGAATCCACTTCATCAATAATGCAGAAATTAAAGGGCCGCTGTACGACTTCAGCCATGGAGGAAGCCATATTATCGCGCAGATAATCAAATCCGACTTCGGAGTTGGTGGCGTAGGTAATATCGCAGTTATAGTTTTTGCGGCGTTCTGAGGGGGCCATGCTCTGCTGAATTAAGCCCACGCTTAAGCCTAGGAAACGATGGACTTGCCCCATCCATTCCGCGTCCCGACGGGCGAGGTAGTCGTTGACGGTAATGATGTGAACCCCTTTGCCGCTCAGGGCGTTTAAGTAAGCGGGAAGGGTTGCCACTAGGGTTTTACCTTCCCCGGTTTTCATTTCGGCAATTTGGCCATCGTGGAGAACCATCCCCCCAATCATCTGGACATCGTAGTGGCGCATTCCCAGGACGCGCTTGGAGGCTTCGCGCACAACGGCGAAGGCTTCGGGAAGGATTTCATCGAGTAATTCTTTTTGCGCTTGCTCAGAACCGGCTTTTTCCAGAATTTGTTTATATTCTGCGGTTTTTCCTCTCAACTGGTCATCGGATAGGCTCTGGATGTCTTCTTCGTAGAGGCTGATTTCAGCCACGAAGGGCTGATATTTTTTGAGTTTGCGGGTGTTGGGGTCACCAAACAGGTTTTTCAGCATAATCGATGTACTCTACCAGACGACGCGCGGTGCAAAAGACTTTTTATTATGGTATCACTTCTAAGATGGGTAATGGGTAATGGGTAATCGGTCAATGGAAAAATCAAAGGTTAAAGAGTTGGTATGAGAGATTTGAATAGCATAACTCAATCTACTGTAGAGCCATGGTTAACCGACATTGAACGGCTCGATTTGTCGGGGGAACTGCCCAGTTATATTCCTCAATTGGCTCAAGTCGATCCACAACATATGGGTATTTATATTCAAAGCTTAGATTGTCCAGGGTATGGATGGGGGGAAAGTTCTGTACCGTTGATGAGTGTGATTAAGCCGTTTGTTTTGTTGTATGCTTTAGAACAGCTTGGGATTGATAAAATTAAGAGGATTGTGGGTCATATGCCTTCGGATTTATCCTATAACTCGGTGGAGCAGTTACAGGCAGATGGGGGATTTCCCCGGAATCCGATGATTAATAGTGGGGCGATCGCCCTCTGTTCCCACTTACCCGGATCGACGGGTATGGAAAAGTGCCAAAAATTCTGCGATCGGCTCAATAAGGATGGTCAAACTCACTTATTTTTAGATCGACAACTTTTAGCCTCTGTGGAATCTTTACCCAATGTAATCAATCAGGAGTTAACGAAACTCTTGGCACAATCGGGTTATTTAGGCAGTTCTGAAGCGGTGGCTTTAGATACCTATCAACGGGTTTGTTGTTTATCCTCAAGTCTTGCAGATTTAGTAAAATTGGGATTAGGATTAATCGATCCACAAGGCCAAACTCAGTCAGAACATCAACTCTGGGTAACTCAGTTAATCCAAACCTGTGGATTATATGAATATTCTACTGAATTTTCTCGTTTAGTGGGATTACCCACAAAATCAGGAGTCAGTGGAGTATTGTTATCCTTGGTTCCCCAACAGGGGGCGATCGCCATATATAGTCCCCTTCTCGATTCCACGGGAAATTCGGTTGTGGGAATGGCATTATTAAAACGAATAGCTGCTTATTTGCAAGATTAAAGCTATATATTTTGGGTGGCAATTAAACTTTGGCAAGATTCCCAGGGGGTTTTCACTGCTGCGACAGATGCAGTGACCTCTTGGGATTCGGGTTGATGACAAACAAGAAAGACGCGATAGAGCGTTCCTCCAATTTCAATAAATTCCCCCATCATAGGAATGCGACTGACTGTAATGAATGTGGATAGGGGCTGACTTTGGGGAGAGTCCTTAAGATACAGACCAATTTGAATTGTGGCGTGTAAGGGTCTGCTGGGTTCGCTCGATAGGATGGGGGGAGTTGAGTTAGAGGATGTGGCCATAGCTAGGATTGAAGATAACAGTCAGAACGGGTGATTATCGGAAGGCCTCAATGCTTGAGAGGGTTGATTCCGGTTTCAGTTAGATAAGTTTACACTTGTTGGGTGTTAAACAACACACTTATCCTGGAAATCCAGGGAAAATCAGGAACAGGAGAGTACAGGAACCTGGATTTGAGCGATCGCCTTCAGCAGGGGACTGAACCAGATATAATGGTTAAGAATTATAAACCCCCGATGATGGCTAACGGTGATTAACTGTAATTATGAGCGAAAACCGGAAGTCCATTGACTCATTATTCTGAATTTTGACGCTTACCCTGCCCTTGGAGGTTTCGATGCTGCGATTAGAGCATATCAGCAAAATTTATTCGACTGGCCAAGTGTTAAGTGATATCAACTGGGAAGTGAAACCGGGCGATCGCGTGGGTTTGGTGGGGGTGAATGGGGCCGGAAAATCGACCCAGCTCAAGATTATTGCCGGAGAAATTGAGCCGACTTCTGGGGAAGTGATCCGGCCGACAAATTTGCAGATCGCCTATTTGACCCAGGAATTTGATGTGAACCCTGGGGATACGGTGCGCGAAGAGTTTTGGAAGGTGTTCCATGAAGCCAATAGAGTTCATCATGCGATCGCCGAAATTCAGCATCAGATGCAAACGGCTACCCCAGAGGAGCTAGATATTCTCATCCATAAGCTCGATAAGCAGCAACGACACTTTGAAGCGCTCGATGGATATGGGTTAGACGCGCAGATCGAGAAGATGTTACCAGAGATGGGGTTTGAACCCGATGATGGCGATCGCCTCGTCAGCGCCTTTTCTGGGGGCTGGCAAATGCGGATTCAACTGGGTAAAATCCTCCTACAATCCCCCGATCTCCTCCTCCTCGATGAGCCAACCAACCATCTAGACTTAGAAACCATTGAATGGTTAGAAACCTATCTCAAAAGCTCAACCCTTCCCATGGTGATCGTCTCCCATGACCGGGAATTTCTCGATCGCCTCTGCACTCAAATCGTAGAAACCGAGCGCGGAGTCTCCACCACCTATTTAGGCAACTATTCCGCCTATCTGCAACAAAAAGCCGAGCAAAAAGCCGCCCAACTCAGTGCCTACGAAAATCAACAAAAGGAATTCGATAAGCAACAAGCCTATATCGAGCGATTTCGCGCCAGTGCCACCCGCAGCACCCAAGCCAAAAGTCGCGAGAAGCAGCTCGACAAAATAGAGCGCATCGAAGCGCCGGTTAGTGACCTCAAAACCCTGCATTTTCGCTTCCCCCCTTCCCCGCGCAGTGGTCGGGAGGTGGTGAATATCAAGGATTTAACCTACCTGTATGACGATAAGATCCTGTTTCTGGGGGCATCTCTGGGAATTGAACGGGGCGATCGCATCGCCATTTTAGGCCCCAATGGTTGCGGAAAATCCACCCTACTGCGATTAATGATGGGCTGGGAACCTCCAGTCGAAGGCAGCGTCAGCTTAGGCAAACATAACGTCATTCCGGGCTATTTTGAACAAAACCAAGCGGAAGCCTTAGACCTAGGTAAAACCGTCATGGATACCATCCATGATGAAGTCCCAGATTGGACTAATGAAGAAGTGCGTACCCTCTTAGGTCGCTTCCTATTTAGTGGGGATATGGTTTATAAAAAGGTGGAAGCCCTCAGTGGAGGAGAAAAAGCCCGGTTAGCCCTAGCTAAAATGCTCTTACAACCCGCAAATTTGTTAATCTTAGATGAACCGACCAACCATTTAGATATTCCCGCAAAAGAAATGTTGGAAGAAGCGCTGCAACATTACGATGGCACAGCGATTATTGTCTCCCACGACCGTTATTTTATCTCCCAAGTCGCCAATAAAATTGTAGAAATTCGCGACGGTGAATTTCAAGTCTATCTGGGGAACTACCATTATTATCTCGATAAAATCGCCGAAGAAAAAGAAAAGTTAAAATTAGCGGAAATCGCCAAAGCGAAAGCAGAAAAAGCGGCCGCGAAACGGGAGAAACAAAAAGCGAAACAAAAGGCGAGAAAGCAAGCCAAAGCGAATTAACAGGGATTCTTGATTATGTGGCAGTTTATGTGGCAGTTACAGCGCTTCGCGCTAGGCAAAAGGCAAGAGGCAGCAGGCAATAGCTTGCGGGACTTACGTTTGGGGAGTAATCAAAGGATGGGCTTGATTTTTATTGTGTATTTAATTTTGCCATTAATCTCAACTTCTGCTAGCTTTGCCCAAACCCCCATAAATGAACCATCTTTCATTCCCTTATCTCCCAATCCAGGACAACTCTGCCCCAAAGAACCCGCCATAGACCGCTTCATTTATCACACGATCGCTCCGGGAGAAACCCTAAGCCAGATTGCGGCCAACCATCAATTAATGCCTTCAACCTTAATGGGTCTCAATCGTTCCCTACGCAACGGAGAAGCCCCCATGGGCACGCAAATTGTGATTCCGCCCTATGATGGGGTGTTAGTACGGATTCCGGCGGGTAAAACTTGGCGAGATGTGGCAGAAGCTTACCGAGTGCCGGCCGATGCTCTCTTTGAGGTGAATGGATGTCAACAAAACCCAGAAATGGTGTTTGTGCCAGGGGTAAACTGGACTCCCGGTCGGCCATCGAGGGAAGTGCGAACCCGACTTTCTACCTATCCCCTGCCGGAGATTGCCCCCTTACTCAAAGGGTATGGTTGGTATTTAAATCCACAGACCTCTAAACGAGAATTTAGTAGCGGAGTCGATATCCGCGCTCCTATTGGCACTCCGGTTTTGGCAGTGGGAGAGGGTATCGTTGCTTATGCAGGCGATCGCGGCTCCTATGGTCAACTTGTGGTCATCAACCATCCCGGAGGACGACAAACCCGTTACGCTCATCTGCAAACTATTGAAGTTTCCGCCGGTCAAACCATCCGTCAGGGAGACCGACTGGGAACCGTGGGAACCACTGGAAATCCCCAGTTTTCCATTCCCCATCTCCATTTTGAAATGCGCTATCGATCGCCTGTGGGTTGGGTGGCTGAAGATCCGGGGTTATATATTCAGGCCTTAGGCCGAAATTTGCGGTACTGAAGTCTAATGGAGAAAATGGCGCATTCCGGTAAACACCATCACCACCCCTAACTCATTGGCTGCGGCGATCGAGTCCTTATCCCGCACGCTGCCCCCAGGCTGGACGATCGCCTCAATCCCAGCAGCCGCAGCCTTGCGTACTGTGTCGTCAAAGGGGAAAAAAGCATCACTGCCAAGGATGGCCCCACGGGCCTTTTCTCCCGCCTGTTCCAGGGCAATTTGCGCCGCTCCGACGCGGTTCATTTGACCCGCTCCCACCCCACAGGTGGTTTGATTTTTGGTCACCACGATCGCATTCGATTTCACATGCTTGACCACTTTCCAGGCAAAAAACAGCTCTTCCAACTGCTCTGGAGTCGGTTGTTTTTCCGTCACCACTTGCCACCGATCCGGGGTGCTAATGGTGCGATCGCTCTCTTGCAACAAGAACCCACCAGCAATCCCCTTGATCTTCACGGGCGGCCCCTGCATCAGATCCGGTAAAACCAACACCCGTAACTTCGATTTCTTGTGTAAAATCTCCTCAGCCTCCGGTTCGCAGCCCGGAGCCACCACACATTCCAGGAACATCTTTTTTAACTCCTGGGCCGTAGCCCCATCAAGGGGTTTATTCAGAGCCACAATACCGCCAAATGCCGAAACAGAATCAGCCGCTAACGCCTTCTCATAAGCTTCCAGCAAGGTATCCGCCACCGCCAGTCCACAGGGATTAGTATGTTTCAAAATAGCCACGGCTGGCTTATCCGTAAACTCGGTAATAATTTCCCGCGCTGCCTCCAAATCCACCAAATTGTTATAGCTCAGTTCCTTACCTTGTAATTGGGTCGCTCCCGACCATCCCTCTTTCCCCGTCCCCGTCTGATACCAAGCAGCGCTCTGGTGGGGGTTTTCCCCATAGCGCATGGTTTGCCGCTTCTCTCCCGATAGGCTAAATTCTGGAGGTAAGAGTTCCTCTTGCTGACCGGTGAGATAAGCCGTAATAGCTCGGTCATAGCCCCCAGTATGGGCAAAGGCTTTAATCGCCCGTTCTTTGCGAAATTCTGCGGAAGCTTTGCCCCCCTGTTGACGCAGTTCGGTTAAATAAGCATCATAATCCGTTGGATCGCAGAGGACGGTGAGATGGGCATAATTTTTAGCCGAAGCCCTCAGCAGCGTAGGGCCGCCAATATCGATATTTTCGATCGCCTCTTCTAAACTCACATCCGGTTTGGCGATCGTCTGTGCAAACGGGTATAAATTCACCACCACCAAATCAATGGGGCGAATCTCATTATCCGCTAAATCCTGAAGATCCCCCTCCAGATTGCGCCGTGCTAAAATCCCCCCATGAATGCGAGGATGAAGCGTTTTCACCCGGCCGCCTAAAATTTCCGGCGATCCCGTATAGTCAGCCACCTTAGTTACCGTTAAGCCAGCTTCTTGTAGGGTTTTCGCTGTACCTCCACTACTGACTAAATCAAATCCAAATTCTTCCACCAAACTCCGGGCCAGATCCACCAGTCCCGTTTTATCCGATGTGCTAAGAAGGGCGAGAGGAGCCATAATCTACTTGTTCCATGATTGATGCGCCATGTTTAAGGATACAGCAGGGGTTTATTACCAATTAGAAATTAAACCTTAAAATTCTCACCTCCTCAGTTCCCAGCCGAAAACCCAAAAAAGATTTGAATCCGGGAACATCTGTGTTATAATCCTTTAGGTTAAGGGCACGTAGCTCAGTGGATAGAGCACCAGATTCCGGTTCTGGGTGTCGGGGGTTCAAATCCCTCCGTGCTCGTTATCTCAACCTAAACCGACTATCACACCCCAGAGAAGGAAAGGACAGTTCCAATCTGCCACCTCAAACCAGAAACAGGAAACGGCATGGGTAGTAAGGTACAATTATCAAACCTCTACCTGTTGTTTCGTCAAGGTGCTGTATGGTAGATTCCATAAGGCTTTTAGCCCCTAGAGTAGCCTTAGCTGGTGTCAGGGGATTGGATTCAAGTCCTTTTTCCCCACCAGAAACTCCTAAAACGTCAGCTCTTTATCCCGCAAGAGGCCGGCTTTGACTAATATTTGACCTCAAGAGGTGACCGGATAAACCCATCCCAATTACACCCAATTTAGCCGGAAATAGGTTAACCTAATAAGTAATATAAATCATAGGAGTCTTCTCATTGCAGATACGGTTTAAACGTATTAATGAGAAACAGAGGATTTCTTTAGTATGGCAATATTTCCATTCAATGAGCTATGCTTTAGGGCTTGGGGTGCGGAACAATCCAAAAAGGGGCAACTAAGATGGGACCTAGTTTAATGGATGAAAATTATCCACCTTCTGGTTTCAAGATAAGAGAACTAAAGAAAAACCTTGGTCAATACCAAGAAACGATTTATCGTTATTTCTTATCGATTGTCAAAAAAGAGAGTCCAGAGCAAGTTCTGAAAGAATTTAAGCAGTTATTTATTGCTCACCTAGAAGTTAGCAATAAAGCAGTTAATCAAGCCTTGTTTAATCTCGTATTTGCCAATCAAGAAGAAGAATTTACTCATACCTTAAAACGGTGCTGTTATATTTTAATTAATAACTGGGAAGCCAGTAGACATCATGAAGCGGTTCAGGATTTAGTCAATAGTTTTGAAGATCAAACGATTGGTCGTCCTAGCCATTCTGCACCCATTAAAAGACTGAGAAAGTGGACGCTTAACTTTGTTAAGAGCAGCGACTATGAAGAAATCAAACTTTTTTGTGCTAAGTTCGGTGTCGAAGAAAAGAATTGGAGTAATCGCTACACCTCCTATCTGTTAGTGCCCCAATATATTAACATCAAGAACTCTGCCGAACAACGGCAAGCGGCTAAAGTGCGATCGCACGAACTTAAAGAAAAGTTCAAATTTGATTTAGCGATGTACACTACCCGGTCTCAGCTTACCCATAATCAGGACAGTGAACTGCCTCAAAATCCGACCCAGTTAGGGGATGAAGTGTTACATCTGATTAAAACGATCCTTCTGAGACGCGGGCCATACAATTATTTGAATTTAGCTCATATTTTCCTGCAACAAACTCAGGATATTAGTTATCAAGAATTCAAGCAGGCTCTCCAGCGTTACTTGGTGTTTTCTGTAGATGATACTGCTTTTATCCATTTAATTGAAAATAAGTTGTCAGTTCAGTTAAATAATCTCTATACTGACTATGACGATCTGCCGGTCAATAAAGCTCTGCTGCTGAGAACTTGTAACCGCGTTGTTGAATATCTGACCACTGAAGACCGGAAAACTCCTTCAAATTTATTTGTGCTGTGGGTGGCTCAAAATAATCCTCTGACGTTAGTGACGATGATGCTGAAGTTGATCTTGATCAGTAAACCGACTAGGGTTCACCTGGAGGCTAGAATTGCGGATTTAATTCACTACTATAAAGATTATCCAGAAAATGAATGTAAGTGGCTGATTAACTTTATGGAAGTGTTGAATATTGCTTTTGCGATTTATGCGGATAATGTCCAGTACAACTTAGTCCGCATTGACCAAAAGAGTTTGGGAAGTCAGTCGGCCTCGAATTTAGATAAATATCAGATTTTTTCCCAATTGCATATGGATAAACCTGTGGATTTTCTCCATGAAAATCACGAGGATTTTTTGGAGGAGGAAGAATGAACAATGATATCAAATCCGCTTGAATACCATAATTAAAAATGTAGGGAGCAAGATGCTCCCACTCCAGTAATATCAAATAATTGAGGGAGTGCGGGCATCTTGCCCGCTAGTTTAACTCATTTTCATGTCCGCTTGCGGAAACCGGACTTGATATGACCTTGAGCTTCGTTCACACTTCAATTCCCTCTTTTCGCACATTGCGATAAAATCCAGTTCTTGAGTTGTTCCAGGTTTCAGAAGTGGTAAAACAGCAACTTAAATATAGGTGATAATTCAAGCACAAATCGCTAATAAATCCACTGATTCTTTTGATTTCGTCAAAATAGATAAATGAATGTTTCAGCACAATCAAAATATCGACATCGGAATCGATTTCAGCCTCCCCCCTTGCCTGGGAACCAAACAAAATCACTCGATCTAGATTGTTCTGATAAAGTTGTTGTAAATATTCTTTGAGGGTATTCGTTGCGATCGCCACTAGCGATCGCCTCTCTTTAAGAAGCATAACCCTAATAGAATGTCAATATATGTAGGGGCTTTCCGGCCGCCCCTACACCTTAAAATTCCCCATCTAGGGCGGAAACGCACCGCTCGCAGAGGGTGGGATGTTCAGCGCTTTCGCCGATGTGGGTGGAATAGTTCCAGCAGCGATCGCACTTTTCGCCCTCTGCTTTCACCACACCAATCCCCAGAGTATCGCCTGCTGCCTTATGCTCTAACCCTTCTAACGCTTTTAGATCGTCCACCAATTCCACTTGGGAAGTAATGAACAGATAGCGCAGTTCATCCACTCCATTGCCAATAGTGACCTCTTCTGGAGTCTCCGATGGCGCATCTTCTACACTGAGGTCACTGAGCGGAGTCGAAGTGACCTCTTCTGCAACAGGTGCAAAACTGTCCACCGGTTCGGAGGCTTTTCCGGTTCCCATAAACTCTTGCACTGCCCGATTCACCTGACTCAAGAGAGCCGAGCGCTCTTGGGCATAGAACAGCCGTTGCCGCACAAACCAGATGGTATAGATAATGCCTACCAGTTCCAACAGGAGGGAGAAGATGGGCAACTTCAGCATCGATTGAGCCGTTGTCCAGCCTACATTTACCGTTGCTGCACCACCGACTAAGACGAATAGAGTCAAGAAGGCGCGGGGATAATCTTTTACCCATTGCCGCCATTGTTTCCACCATCGGGTGGCAACTGCCATGAACTCGCCCAACGATCCTGGTTCCGTAGGGGCGGGTTCACCCAGATCTGGGTTGGAAGACCAAGCATTTCCTGAACCCGCCCCTACCGCGCTTTCTGGCGTTTCTGCCACGGGTTGCGGTTGCGGTTTGAGGGCGACGGAGAGTTCAGGGTTAAAGGCTTCTAACTGTTCCCGGAACTTGGCATCGGCGACATAAAGCAAGACTTTGGCTTCTAGAGCCGAGCCGATCGCCTTAGCATTCCGTGCCCCTTCTAATACCTTATTCACTTCCATGCGAATTTGGCGCAATTTTGTCCATTTTTCGGCTAACGGGGGATTGTGCCAATAGGGTTCAGTCACCAACCATCCCGCCTGAAAGACCGATTCATGGGGCGTTTTGTAGGGTAGATTTTGCCAGATGTCTTCTGCCATGTGGGAGAGTACGGGAGCGATCGCCCGTGCTAAGTTTTCCACGGCGATCGCCAGCACCGTCTGACAACTGCGGCGACGTTTGCCATTTTCGGCACTGATATAGAGCCGATCTTTGGCAATATCCAGATAGAAATTAGACAAATCTACCACACAGAAATTCTGCACCGTTTGGAAGAAGCGGAAAAACTGATAACTTTCAAACGCCTCGGTGATTTGGGCGAACACTTCCCCCATGCGATGCAACATATACTGGTCTAACTCTGGCATTTCCTCATAGGGGACGCGATCGCGCTCTGGATCGAAATCATATAAATTCCCCAACAGGAACCGGGAAGTATTGCGGATCTTGCGATACACATCCGATAGCTGTCTCAGAATCGTCTTCCCAATGGGCACATCGGAAGAATAATCCACCGAAGACACCCACAGACGCAGCACATCCGCGCCGTAGGGAGGAGCCTCCTTCTTATTGTTACCCCCATTAATAATGTCCAACGGATCGACCACATTGCCCAGAGACTTACTCATCTTCCGTCCCTGTTCATCCAAGGTAAACCCATGGGTTAAAACGCTCTTATAGGGAGCCATCCCCTGAGTCGCCACACTGGTGAGCAAACTAGACTGGAACCAGCCCCGGTGCTGATCGGAGCCTTCCAGATACAGATCCACCGGATATTTCAACTCTTCCCGCGCCACTGCCACACCAGCCCAGGAACAGCCAGAGTCAAACCACACATCCATCGTATCCGTGCCTTTGCGGTAATTCTGCGCCTCTTTTTGATATTTGGGCGGTAATAATTCTTCTACAGAAAGAGTCCACCAAGCATCCGAACCCTGCTCGCCGATAATGGCTTTCACATGGTCAATGGTTTCTTGGGTTAACAGAGCTTCTCTGGTTTCCTGGTGATAGAACACCGGAATGGGCAAGCCCCAACTCCGTTGTCTGGAAATACACCAATCCGATCGCTCCGAAACCATGGAAGTAATCCGGTTTTCGCCAGAAGCTGGAATCCATTTCACCGAGGCGATCGCCTCTAAAGCCGTTTCTCGGAACTTCTCCACCGAAGCAAACCATTGCTCAGTCGCCCGGAAAATCGTCGGTTTTTTAGTGCGCCAATCATAGGGATACTTATGCACATAGGGCGATTGTTTGATTAAAGCGCCCGCTTCCGTCAACGCCTCAATAATTGCCTGATTTGCATCCTTTAGCACATTTAATCCCGCAAATTTACCCGCTAACTGCGTAAACGTACCCGCATCATCTACCGGGGACAAAACCGGCAATCCATAGCGTTGACCCACCATAAAATCGTCTTGACCATGGCCAGGAGCCGTATGAACTAATCCCGTCCCCGACTCCGTAGTTACATACTCTCCACCCACAACAATGGGAGACTCCCGGTTAAACAGAGGATGTTGATAGGTGCAATGCTCCAGATCCTGCCCCTTAACCTTCGCCTTCAGCGTCAGTTTAATCTCCAATTCTTCCGAGAGGCGGGCGATCGCCCCTTCTGCCACCAAGATATACTTCGGTAAAGTCCCTTGATCCGTGGCTTCACTCTCTGCATCACTTCCTTTCGCAAATCCCTTACCCTTCGTCTTCCGGGTTCCTTTACCCCAAGGGGTTTCCACCACCGCATAGGTCAATGCTGGATTCACCGCTACCGCCAAATTACCCGGAATCGTCCAAGGTGTCGTCGTCCAAATAGCGACCCCCAAATCCGGCATAAACGGATTAAGCTGGGCAAACACCGCATCATTCAGATGCACCATCCGGAACACCCCATAGATACTATCAGAGGTATGGCCTTCCGGATACTCCAACTCAGCCTCCGCCAGAGCAGTGCGAGAACTCGGACTCCAATGTACCGGTTTCAGACCCCGATAAATATAACCCTTGAGTACCATTTGCCCAAACACCTCAATTTGGGCCGCCTCATATTCCGGAGTCAGGGTTAAATAGGGATTCTCCCAATTTCCCCAAATTCCATAGCGCTTAAAACTTTCTCGTTGTTCATCAACCGTTTTTTGGGCAAACTCGGCCGCTTTTTGCCGCAGGGTAATCGGCGTTAACTGCTTGCGCTCCGCCGACTTCATTGCCTGAAGCACCTTCAGTTCAATCGGTAGCCCATGACAGTCCCACCCCGGTACATAGCGGACTTTATGGCCTTGCAACAACTTGTATTTATTAATAATATCCTTAAGGATTTTATTCAACGCATGGCCCATATGCAGAGAACCATTAGCGTAGGGCGGGCCATCATGGAGAATAAACAAATCCCCCGGATTTTCTTGGGAGAGCTTTTCATAAATCTGATGATCTGCCCAAAATTGTTGCAGTTCCGGCTCTTTTTTGGTGGAATTTGCCCGCATATCAAAGCCAGTTTTGGGCAAATTAACAGTGGTTTTATAGTCTTTTGCTGCTGTCACGGTACTTATTGGGAGGGTTAGGGACAAAAGGGTTCTGTAGTCAGATTGTAACAGGGAAGTTTATCGGCTTTTAAGGGCGATCGCCTCCCCGGTTAAAATCCAGGTGAGCATTTTATGGAACTTTATCAGCCATTATCTCCGTTTCTTGCGTCTTGAAGACCGAGAACGAGAAGGTTTGCTCTCCTGAGTTTCTGTCGGTTCCGTAGATTCCGCTTCAGTTTCCTCATCCGTTTCTGGCTCCGATTCCGACTCGGATTCCTCGGAGTCTATAGAATCATCCTCCACCCCCTCTTCTTCCGTCGTCTCAGAAGACTCTGAAACCGTCTCCGGCAAGTCTGAACCCGAAGCTGGAGGAATTTCAGCATTTTCCGACTCAGAAGCATCTTCTGAACTTTTTTCATCTAGCAATGGCTCTGGTTCCGTTGGTGCTGGGGTTTCTTCCTCCACCCCTTCCGAAGTTTCCGGAGTCTCTGGAGTCTCTAGAGTCTCCGCCACCGCCTCCGGAGTTTCTGGAGTCTCTGGAGTCTCTAGAGTCTCCGCCACCGCCTCCGGAGTTTCTGGAGTTTCCGGAGTCTCTAGAGTCTCCGCCACCGCCTCCGGAGTTTCTGGAGTTTCCGGAGTCTCTAGAGTCTCCGCCACCGCCTCCGGAGTTTCTGGAGTTTCCGGAGTCTCTAGAGTTTTAGCCACCGCCTCCTCCACCACTTCCGGTTCTGGAGTTTCCAGAGTCTCTAGAGTTTTAGCCACCGCCTCCTCCACCACTTCCGGTTCTGGAGTTTCAGCAGTTGATGACTCTGACTCCTCTTCAGTCCAAGTTTCCCCATCTGATGTTTCCCCATCGGAAGAAGGCGTTTCAGACGGCTTCGATTTTTGCAATCGCGCCGTCAAACTCTTCAAGAAACCCAAAACACTCGACAGAGTTTTAGACTTCGGTTCCGGAGCAGTAGCTGGAGGTTCTGGCGTTTGCGTCTCCAGTTCTGGAGATTCTGGTACAGACTCTAGAGTTTCCTGATTCTCTGGAGTTTCTTCTTCCAGCTCTTCCCTTGTTTCAGTTGCTTCAGTTGCTTCAGTCACCTCTGTCTGCTCACTCACCGATTCTCCTACCCCTTGCACCACCTCTGGTTCTGGCTCAGGTTCAGGTTCTGGAGATACAGGAGATTCAGGTTCAGCCATAGGCGCGTCTTCTGCACTCGGTTCCGGTTCACTCACCGTTTCCTCCGTGCCTACCGGGACAGGAGTTTCTGGAAGCGTTTCTCCTTCGGCAACAGGAACATCAGATTCTGGAGTCCGAGCATCAGGAACAGCCACCTCTGGAGCAGTCGATTTCTTAAACAAACGATTCAGAGCGCCTAAACCATTTTGTTTTAACTCTTCCGCCTCCACAGGCGTTTGTTGGCCAGCAGGCGTTAATTGGCGACGCAAAGTTAGGGATTCCCAACCCAAATACAACAACAGGGGAACCGCCGCCATTTGACCGAGCATCACCGCACCCGTAAACCGTCCAGCACAAAACCAGAGGGTGAGGGCATAGAGAAAGCCTAGCCCACTCCAGATAAAATCACTTTTACGCCGATAAACTTCTGGAAAAAAGAAGAAAGCCATATAAAAGGCAAAACTTCCCAAACCAACGGCCAATGCCAGAATTCGTGCCATACCTGCTGAACCCTCTGTTACTAATTCTCTGTCTACAGCCTACAGGGTCATTTTACCGTGCTGACCCAGACTTAATCTCTTCTTTACAGGACTATTTTACAGATCGGGCTAACCTTGTAGGTAATTTGCTGTTATAGCAGTTTCCGATGCAAACCGACATCATCGCAGAAGCAAGTGCTGTATAGCAAGCAATTGTTGGTTACACCAGTATATAAACTTATGACACAGCCAAGTTTTGGTCTAATTGGCCTTGCAGTTATGGGTGAAAACCTAGCCCTAAACGTAGAACGGAATGGATTTCCCGTAACGGTTTATAACCGAACTTATGCCAAAACTGAAGAGTTTATGGCCACCAGAGCCAAGGGGAAAAATTTCTTAGCCGCCCAAACCCTGGAAGAGTTTGTGCAAAAACTCGATCGCCCGCGCAAAATTTTGATTATGGTAAAAGCAGGTAAACCCGTTGATGCCGTGATTAATAGCCTCAAGCCTTTGCTCGATGAAGGAGATATGATTATCGATGGCGGTAACTCCCTCTATGAAGATACCGAACGGCGCACCCAAGATCTAGAAGCCTGTAACCTAGGGTTTGTGGGCATGGGAGTCAGTGGCGGTGAAGAAGGAGCGCTCAATGGCCCCAGTTTAATGCCAGGGGGAACGCCAGCCGCCTACCAGGAATTAGAACCCATTGTCACCAAAATTGCCGCCCAAGTGGATGATGGCCCTTGTGTCACGTTTATTGGTAAAGGTGGAGCGGGTCATTATGTGAAAATGGTTCACAATGGCATTGAGTATGGCGATATGCAGTTGATTGCTGAGGCCTACGATTTGCTCAAAAATGCGGTCGGTTTAACCAATCCCGAACTCCATGAAGTGTTTAAGGAGTGGAATGAAACCGAGGAACTCAATTCCTTTCTGATTGAGATTACTAGAGACATTTTTACAAAGATCGATCCAGAGACCAATCAGCATGTTATCGATCTGATTGTGGATGCAGCCGGTCAAAAAGGGACGGGACGCTGGACGGTGGTCACTTCTCTGGAATTGGGGGTCAGTATTCCCACGATTACGGCAGCCGTCAATGCTCGGATTATCTCTTCGTATAAGGAAGAGCGGGTAGCAGCGTCTCAGGAGTTAACGGGGCCGAGTGGCCAATATGACGGAGATCTCAAAGCATTTATTCCTAAGATTCGGGATGCTCTGTATTGCTCTAAAATTTGTTCCTATGCCCAGGGGATGGCGCTACTGAGTAAGGCTTCTCAGGAGTTTGGCTATGAGTTAAATCTGAGCGAGATTTCCCGCATCTGGAAAGGTGGATGTATTATTCGCGCGGGCTTCTTGGATAAGATTAAGGTGGCGTTTAAGGAGAATCCGAGTTTGCCTAATTTGTTGCTTGCTCCTGAGTTTAAGCAGACCATTCTAGACCGTCAGCAAGCTTGGCGGGAAGTGTTGGCTTTGGCTTGTCAGTTGGGGATTCCGGTTCCGGCTTTTAGTGCGTCCTTGGACTATTTTGATAGCTATCGTCGCGCGACGTTACCGCAGAATTTGACTCAAGCGCAACGGGATTTCTTTGGCGCTCATACCTATGAACGGGTTGATAAACCGAGAGGGGAGTTTTTCCATAGTCAGTGGATGAGCTAGAGCAGAAGTGTAGGGGCTTTCCGCCTGTTTCCCTTGGGGACATGAAACGCCCCTACATCTTGTCTAATTGTTATGGGGAATGCATGACCAGCACGTGGCGCTATATTTTGCTAAATTGGTGAGGTAATCTTGATGCAGGGTGGCGGCGATCGCCTCGGGTCGTCTGTTTCTCCTCTACCTATAGATTTCTTTGCCTACTTCCCCCAAGCGATTCAGAGCAAAAAGATTATGATTAATCTAAGCGGCTATCAAATTCTGGCCAAGATCTACGAAAGTGACAAAACAGTAGTCTATCGGGGTTGTCAACAAAAAGGGAATCTGCCAGTGATTCTCAAGTTACTCAAATCTGAGTACCCCACCGGGGAAGAGAGAAATCGATATCAGCAAGAGTTTGAACTCCTCAATCGCCTCAATCTCGATAGTGTGGTTAAGGCTTACGCCCTAGAAACCTATCAAAACTCTTTAGTCATGGTTTTAGAGGATTTCGGGGGAGAATCCTTAAAACAGTTGTTAGCCTCTCAGAAATTTACCCTGTTAGGATTTTTGAACCTAGCGCTCCAAATTGTCAAAAGTTTGGGAGATTTGCATCAAGCCAATATTATTCATAAAGATATCAATCCGGCCAATATTGTCTTTAATCCCGCCACCGGAAAAGTGAAACTGGTCGATTTAAGTATATCGGGAATGCTCAATCGAGAGGATGAAACCTCTCGTCAGGCTCCCACCATTGAAGGGACTTTAGCTTATATGTCCCCGGAGCAAACCGGAAGACTTAATCGCAGCTTAGACTATCGCACAGATTTCTATTCCTTGGGGGTCACCTTTTATGAACTCCTGACCCATAAGCTTCCCTTTGAAGCCACAGAAACGATGGAACTCATCCATTGTCACATTGCCAAACAACCCGTTGCTCCCCATATCGTCAATCCAGAAATCCCCCAGATTGTCTCTGATTTGGTAATCAAATTACTGGCTAAAAATGCTGAGGAGCGCTACCAAAGTAGTTGGGGATTACTGGCCGATTTAGAGCGGTGTTTGGTGAATCTGAAAGAAAACGACCAGATCGATTTATTTCCGTTAGGGGAACAAGATGTTTCCGATAATTTTAAAATTCCGGAAAAACTCTACGGCAGGGATAAGGAAATCGATACGCTGTTAGCAGCTTTCGAGCGAGTCGCGGATGGTCATAAGGAATTGATGCTGGTGAGCGGCTATTCGGGGATCGGTAAATCGGCTTTAGTGCAAGAAATTTATAAGCCCATTACCCGCAAAAATGGCTATTTTATCCTCGGAAAATTCGATCAATTTCAGCGTAGTATTCCTTATTTTGCTATTGTTAAAGCGTTTTCTGAATTAGTCAATTTACTGCTCACAGAAAGTGAAGAAAAATTAAAAGCCTGGAAAGAGAAGTTATTAGCCGCCCTTGGCCCCAATGGGCAAATTATTATTGATGTTATTCCGGAAATCGAATATATTATTGGCCCCCAACCCTCCGCGATCGAATTAGGGCCAGCAGAATCCCAAAATAGATTTAATTTAGTCTTTCAGAATTTTGTGCAAATTTTCTGTCGCCCAGAACATCCCTTAGTGATGTTCTTAGATGACTTACAATGGGCAGATTCTGCCACGTTGAAGTTGATTGAGCTGATGCTGACAGAAGCAGAGGTGAAACACTTTTTCTTAATTGGAGCCTATCGAGATAATGAAGTCAGCCCCAGTCATCCTCTGATGATGATGGTGGATTCTCTGCGAATTCAGTCGGTGAACTTGAGCGAAATTCACTTAAAAAATCTGAACTTACATCAAATTGGTCAGTTGATTTCTCAAACCTTGCATCAAGACCAAAGTTCGGTTCAGCCTTTGGCAAATTTGATCAAAAATAAAACAGAAGGAAATCCATTTTTTGTGAATGAGTTCCTGAAAACTTTATACCAAGAAAAGCTTCTCAGGTTTGTTCCGCCTCAGCCGGATACGATGGGCGGATGGGCTTGGGATTTAGAAGAAATTGAGTCCATGAGTATTACAGAAAATGTGGTGGACTTAATGATTGGTAAGTTACGCAAGTTACCGGAAAAGACACAGGAAGTTTTACGATTATCGGCTTGTTTGGGAAATCAATTTGATTTAAATACTTTGTCTTTAATTTATGAAAAAGAATCCTATGGCACGTTTCAAGATTTGTTGCCTGCGATTGCAGAAAAAATGATTCAGGCCAATTCGGGTCGCGATGTGGTGGATTTTGATTTAGTGACGGCTCCTTTATTAATTTTAAATTATAAGTTTTCCCACGATCGCGTTCAGCAAGCGGCTTATACTTTAATTGATGAGGTGGATAAAAAGGCGGTGCATCTGAAAATCGGGCGAATGCTGTTGGAGAGAACGCCGGTTGAATATCGCAGTGAACGGATTTTTGAGTTGGTCGATCATATGAATGTGGGTCGATCTTTGATTGCGGAAAGGGATCAAATCCTGGAATTGGCTCAACTGAATTTAGAGGCAGGAAAACGGGCGAAGGATGCTACGGCTTTTGTGGCTGCTTCTCAATATTTAAGGGAGGCAATGAGTCGTCTGCCGGATAATATTTGGCAGTTGGATCATGGGTTTGCGTTTTCGTTGTATAGAGAACGGGCAGATGTGGAGTATCTGAATGGAAATTTTGCTGAATCAGAAGCTTTGATTGATGAAGTTTTAGCTCATGCTGAGTCTGATTTTGAGAAGGCGGAGATTTATAATATTTTATTAATTCAAAATACCCTCAGAGGTCAATATCAAAAGGCGGTGGAAATTGGTAGAACTGCTCTTGATTTATTAGGGATAGATTTACCGACTGAAGGTTTAGATCGGGTAATTCCCCAGCAGTTAGAAAAAGCGGGTGAAGCGCTAGGGAATCGCCCGATCTTATCCTTGCTCGATCAACCGAAAATGGAGAATCCTGTCAGCGAAATGAAGGTGAAGTTATTAAATAATTTGGCTCCACCGACTTATATGCTGAATATTCAGTTGTGGACGCTGATGATTCTGAAGGGTGCAACGTTGGTTTTAGAGGAGGGATATACTCCAGAAGTGGGATTCTTTTTGCCTACCTATGGCATTTTGTTGGTGAATTTGTTTGGAGAATATCGTAATGGTTATGATCTGGGACGGGTGGCTTATCAGTTGAATCAAAAGTGGGGACATCCGACTTATAAGGCTGGTGTGTGTTTAATTAGCACTTTGAATTATTGGTTTAATCCGGTGAAAGATTCAAATCCTTTAGGCAATGAGGCTTATCAATCTGCGCTGGATGCGGGTGATTTACCCTATGGGGGTTATGTGTTGCATAATCAGTCTCTTAATTTCTTTGTCCAAGGTAAACCGATTAATGAGATTTTAGAGGAGATTCCTAAGTATTTACCTTTTGCCGAGAAAACGGAAAATCAGTTGGTGACGGATATTTTACTGGGTTTACAGTTGGTACTGTTGAATTTGGACGATCAAACGGATGAGCCGTTAAATTTTGATGGGCCGAGTTTAACGGAAGGGGAGTATGTGGAGCTGTGTCAGCAAAATCAGAATACGTTTGCGTTGTGTATTTATCAGATTTTTAAGATGCAAACGCTCTATTTGTATGGCAATCTGGAGGAAGCTTTAGCTCTGAGTGAGACGATCGCTAATCAACTTCAGTCGATTCTGGGAACTGTGCCGGTTACTGAGTATAATTTTTATTCTTCTTTGCTGTGTCTATCGGCTTATGGGATGACAGAGGAGACGGAGCGAGAGGCTCTGTTAGCTAAGGTGAGAGAGAATCAACGGCAATTAAAGGTATGGTCGGAAAATTGTGCGGCGAATTTCTTGTCTAAATATTTACTGGTAGAAGGGGAATTGGCTCGCGTGCAAAATGATCTGGAGCTGGCGATCGATTTGTACGATCGCGCGATCGCCGTTGCTACGGAGCATGAGTTAATGCCGGTGCAGGCGATCGCTAATGAACGGGCGGCGGATTTTTGGCTGGACAAAAATAAAGTCTCCTATGCTCTGGTGCATTTACGGGAGGCTTACTATCATTACCAGAAATGGGGCATCAAGCGCAAAGTGGCATCTCTGAAATTAGCCTATCCCCAATTAGAAGCCACATTAAATCAATCCACCAATGGCATAGATGTGGCGAAAACCATTCACACCTCTACCAATTCGATTTCTCATAGCCTAGATTTAAATACAGTCCTCAAAGCCTCTCAAGCCATTTCGAGTGAAATCGTTTTAGATAAGCTTTTAGGTAACTTAATGCAAATCTTGATTGAAAATGCCGGAGCGCAATCTGGATTTTTGCTGCTGCCCAAGGAGGGCAAGTTGCTGATTTCTGCGTCGGCTTCTGTCGATGAGGAAACGATTATTAATCAAGACTCAACAGCCGTAGAAACCAGTGAAGAGCTTCCCATTACTGTGATTAACTATGTGGAGCGATCGCTCTCGGATGTGGTGTTAAGTCATGCCTGTCGAGATGGGCAGTTTACTAACGATCCTTATATTACTAAGCGCCAGGTTAAATCTCTGCTGTGTATCCCCATTGTTAGCCAAGGGCAACTGATTAGTATTCTCTACTTAGAGAATAACCTCACTACCGATGCCTTCACCAGCGATCGCATTGAAGTGCTGCAAGTTTTATCCTCCCAAGCGGCGATCGCCCTTGATAATGCTCTCCTCTATGCCTCCGTCGAGCAAAAAGTGCAAGAGCGCACCCAAGAACTCAACCAAAAAAACCAAGATTTATCCCAAACCCTCGAAGAGCTACAACGAACCCAAGCCCAACTCATCCAAACAGAAAAAATGTCCGGTTTAGGTCAAATGGTGGCTGGTGTTGCCCATGAGATTAATAATCCCGTCAGTTTTATCTATGGGAACCTCGCCCCCGCTACAGAATATGTTGAAGATTTACTGTCTTTGATCGATCTCTATCAAACCCATTACCCTAATCCTGTTGAAGAAGTTGAAGATCTGATTGAAGATATCGATCTCGACTTTATCAGTGAAGACCTCAAAAATCTTCTCACTTCCATGCAAGTGGGAGCTGAACGCATCCGGAAGATTATTCTTTCTCTACGCAACTTCTCCCGCCTGGATGAAGCAGATAAAAAACCGGTTAATCTGCATGATGGATTAGAGAGTACGCTCTTGATTTTGCAAAATCGCTTCAAAGAGTCGGGGAATGAAAAAGAAATTAAAATTATTAAAGAGTATGGCAATTTACCTCTAGTCAATTGCTACGCTTCGCAACTCAATCAAGTGTTCATGAATTTATTAACCAATGCTTGCGATGCGATGCAAGATCAGAGAAATACCGAAACCCCTGAAGATCGGCAACCCTCGATTACGGTGCGGACGCAAGTAACGGATCGCCAATCGGTGGAAGTCATTATTGCTGATAATGGCCCGGGGATGAGCGAGGAAACCTTGAAAAGAATCTTTAATCCCTTTTATACCACTAAGCCGGTCGGTTCTGGAACTGGTCTAGGGTTATCCATCAGTTATCAAATTGTGGTGGAAAAACATAGCGGACAACTCAGTTGTATTTCTCAACCGGGAGAGGGCGCTCAGTTTATTGTGGAAATTCCTTTACGACCTACGGAGGAGGAATGATTTTTAAGTAATAAGTCATGAGAAACTTGACAGCGCCTTAAGTTGTCCATCAGCCTTGCCAGGCGCTTACCCACAACTTCATTGCACAGGAGTAATACCATTACCTATTACCGCGCGAAGCGCTATAGTTCACAATGCGATCGCTAATCCCATTGAAAGTAAAAGTCATCCACACTAAATTGTCCATCAAAAGCGGAAAAGTTAATGCGGTGGATCTCTGGTGTCTCTGTGGTTAACGTCAAAAGAGCATTCGGAGCAATAGGAGCGTTAGAGTCTGCTAGATTCGCTTCTGACAACTCCGTATAGGCGATCGCTTGCTTGTGTCGATCAAACCCCGTTAACGTAATTCGTCGGGAGCTAGTGACATAACAACTCATGGCGCTGATTGGACGAGTAAACAGCACTTCCATCCAACCACTTTTGGGCCCAGCAATCAGTACCATTGTTCCTGTTTTCGGAGGATAGGCAGGATTAGAGGGTTGAAGAGCGATCGCATTGCGAAACTGAATCCCCCACTGTTCAAACTGGTGATTCACCACTTCAAACCCTTGCAAGGTTTCTAAATCCAAATGAATCCTCTTGCTCCCCCCAGCAGAGGACGGTAAGTCAGATTCTGTGATATCCGCAGCATTAGACACGGCCGTTTGTTGTTCGCTCAAGCAATCAAAGGGATAGATTGTTCTCTCGGAGGGAGTCCGCAATCGGCACAGGTGCAGATGGCGATCTGATTCTCCAATAGAAACCAAAGATTCCACAACTGGAGTTGTTGATACTCTATCAGATAGCTGAGGTTGAGGCTGGTTTCTACCCTGTCTCTTAAGTTTTGCGCCAGCTATCTTCTCTGCTAGGGTCATAACGCTCCGTCCTCACAAAATGTTATCTAGAATACTTGATCTTCCGCAAAAATAAGAATGAGGGGTCACGCCCCTCATTAACATTATGTCCTATTGACTCGGTTTTGACTGCTTAACAGGAAGAATTAACTCGAATAAAAGGTGACAGCACTATTCCCGTAAACCTTTTGGCGAAGAATTTCTAAGCCATCTAGCTCACCTGGAGGAGGGAGTTGGGGAGCATGTTCAACCGCGAGTTCTCCTGTAGGAGAGAGCAGATCGAGATCGGCGATCGCCTCTAACACCGGCTGATATAATGAACTCTGATAGGGTGGATCGAAGTAAATGCGATCGAAGCGATCGCCCTCTAAGCGCTGCAACCGCTTCACCACATCCCCAGACCAAACCCGAAATCGATCTGCTGATGCCATCTGTTGCCAATTTTGGCGAATCACCCCACAAGCGGGACTCGACTGTTCAATCCCCACCACCCAACTAGCCCCCCGACACAACGCTTCCGCCCCCATGGAACCACTACCAGCACACAAATCTAACCAGCGACAGCCCTCAATCGAACCTTGCCAAATATTAAATACCGCTTCTCGGACTCGCCCAGCAGTCGGGCGAGTCCGAGAACCGGAAAGGGTTTTAATCACACGATTGCCATAAATACGCATATCACCAAGATTTCATCACCACGATGTGAACTGGAAATTATTCCGCTAAGGGTTCGGGAGTGTCGATTTCAGGGGGTAACTCTACCTCTTGCTCTCCCTCTGTCGTTTCTTCGGCGTGGGTAGGAACCAGGGCAACTGCGGCAATGGCATCGTCTTTATCTAACCGTTGCACCAATACCCCGGTTGCACCACGGGATTGTACGGAAATGGCGTTAGTGGACTGGCGAATAATAATGCCACGGGAGGTGACCATCATTAACTCGTCGTCGGGGTGAACGATGCGGAGAGCGGCTAACTTATCATGGGTTTTATGGGATTTGAACTTAGTGGCAATAATGCCTTTTCCGGAGCGATTTTGCAGTCGGAACTGGTTCACGGGAACTCGTTTTCCATAGCCTCTGGTGGTGACGACTAAAGCCCAGGGGCCCAGGGGAGTGGTATCTATGTCTTCGGTTTCTGGTTGCTCGTTGGTCTCTTCTTCTTCGGTCTGATCGACCATTAGCTCATTGAGAACCTGACCGGGTAGAATATCCATGCTAATTAGGCGATCGCCATCCGCCAGTTTCATCGCTCGCACTCCCCGTGCCGTCCGACCCAGGGGACGCAATTGTTGGGTATTGGTTCGGAAATGAATCGCTTTGCCCTGGCGAGAGGCAATAATAATACTATCTTCTTCCGTTGCTCGTCTGACCCAACGCAACTGATCCCCTTCCCCTAAAGAAATGGCGATTAACCCGTTGGTGCGAATGTTACTAAAGGCATCAAGGGTAGTGCGTTTAATATAGCCATTTTGGGTGAGCATGACCAAATATTCATGGTCGCTAAATTCAGATACCGGGATAATGGATGTAATCTTCTCATCCATGGGGATGGGCAACATTTGTACCAGGGGCGTGCCCTTAGCATTCCGGGAGCCACTGGGAATTTGATAGGCCAGGAGGCGATAGACCACACCGCGATCGCTAAAAAAGAGTAAGCTATCGTGATCGCAACAGGTCAAGAAATGGTCAATGCCATCATCTTCTTTGATTTTTGCGCCGGATTTACCCCGTGTTGCCCGACTTTGGGCATCAAAGGTATCCACGGGCATCCGTTTAATATAGCCCTGTTCCGTAATTAAGATCACCGCTTTTTCATTGGCGATCAAGTCCATATCGACGAGATCCCCTTCTGCTCTTTCGATTTGGGTGCGGCGAGGGGTGGCAAATTTTTGTTTCAGGTCTGCACATTCTGCCTTAATCATCTCTAGGATACGATTGCGGTTGGCCAGAATGTCTTTTAAGTCGGCAATGCGAAGTTGTAGGTCTTCATGTTCTTGACGAATTTTTTCGGCTTCTAGGGCCGTCAGTCGCCGCAGTTGCATTTGCAGAATGGCATCTGCCTGCATTTCCGAGAGGGAGTAGTTTTCGATCAGCTCGGTTTTGGCGCTGGGGGTATCGGCAGCGTGACGGATGAGTTGGATAATTTCATCTAGGTATTGCATGGCAATGAGCAAGCCCTGCAACAGGTGGTCTCGCTCTTCGGCTTTGCGGAGTTCGTATTGGGTGCGTCGGGTGATGGTCTCTACGCGGAATTCCAGGAAGACGTTGAGGAAGTGTGTGAGGGAGAGCAGTTGGGGGTCGTTGTTGACGAGGGCCAACATATTGGCCCCGAAGTTGGTTTGCAGGGGGGTTTGTTTGTAGAGGTTGTTGAGAACGACCCTAGGATAGGCATCCCGGCGCAGTTCGACGACGATCCGCATTCCGTCGCGATCGCTTTCATCGCGAATGTCGGCAATGCCGTCAATGCGTTTATCATTGACAAGTTCGGCGATCCGCTCAATGAGGGCAGCCTTATTCACCTGGTAGGGAAGTTCAGTAACAATAATGGCATCCCGTGACGGTCTTCCCCGATGCTCAATGGTTTCGATGTCGGCGATCCCGCGCATGGTAATGGAGCCGCGCCCCAGGGTATAGGCTTCTTGGATACCGGAGGTTCCCAATATTTTGCCGCCGGTGGGGAAGTCAGGGCCGGGAATATACTGCATCAGGGCAGTATCGGTTAAGTCTGGATTTTCAATAAGCGCCACTAAGCCATCGATCAGTTCTCCCAGGTTATGGGGGGGGATATTGGTGGCCATTCCCACGGCAATACCGGCTGAACCGTTGAGCAGCAGTTGGGGAACCCTGGCGGGGAGAACGATGGGTTCCTGTTGGGAGCCGTCGAAGTTATCGAGAAAGTCTACGGTTTCGGCTTCGATGTCTTGCAGCATGGCTTCGGTGGCGATCGCCTGGAGGCGACATTCGGTGTACCGCATGGCGGCTGGGGGGTCGTTGTCTACGGAGCCGAAGTTACCATGACCGTTGATCAGGGGCGATCGCATGGAAAAGTCTTGCGCCATCCGCACGAGGGCATCATAAACGGCGGTATCGCCATGGGGATGGTATTTACCGAGGACTTCCCCGACGACACGGGCGCATTTCCGGAAGGGGCGATCGGGGGTTAATCCCAGTTCATGCATCGCATACAAAATCCGGCGGTGAACCGGTTTGAGTCCATCCCTGGCATCGGGGAGCGCTCGACCTACAATCACGCTCATGGCGTATTCTAGGTATGACCGGGACATCTCATTTCTTAAGTCCGTGGGCACAATCCGATCTAGGGGGATACTCATACGGGGCAAGGCTCCATGCAGAAAACAATTCAGAAACTACAAAACTTGGTATTCCCGCCCACAGAGGGGGTTTGAGCGTACCAAGTTGTGAGTGTTTACTTATCAAATTTTAACATATTTTCAGAGTCCCGCTCTGCTCTGGATTCTGATGGGGGCGATCGCCTCTTCAACGGTGATTTCTGTTTAAGCTAACAGTAGGAGATTAAAGGAGACATATTGATGAGTACAGAGCGCTGGGATGATGAGCGGTTAGACCGTTTAGCCGATCTGATCGAAAGTAATGCTCGTGCCGCTAGGGAAGAGCGGCAACAGTTATTTGAAATGGCTAAGAACCACGATCGCCTGATCGAAAGTAATGCTCGCGTGATTCAAGCTCTAGCCAATGCCGCAGCAGAAGCAGGGGAGGAGCGGCAACAGTAACCGTAATTGACAAAATAGAAAGTAAAGTGAAATAATGATAGATTGTCTGCTTAATCCCTGCTCGGATCAGGTGCAAGCATCCCTAAATGCTGGTAACAACCAGCTACCTGTACGGCAACCCCAAGGAACCGATATCCCATGAGTTACGCAATTATTGAAACGGGTGGTAAACAACTGAGAGTTGAACCCGGTCGCTTTTATGACATTGAACTGTTGGCGGTGGAACCGGAGCAAACGGTTTCGATTGACCAGGTGTTGTATATCCAGCATGGTGATGATATCCATGTGGGGCAACCCTTGGTGAGTGGCGCGACGGTGGAAGGAACGGTAATGCGTCATTTTCGCGATCGCAAGGTTTTAGTCTATAAAATGCAGCCGAAAAAGAAAACGCGCAAAAAACGCGGACACCGCCAAGAACGCACCCGGTTGATGATCGATTCCATTAATCTCAATGGAGAGGTGTTAACCTCAACCGCAGCACCGGCTGAAGTCTCTGAAGAAGCTTAATTGCAGTAAAGTTTGTACACTAGATATACACTCGATAATCAATCTCAAAAGTCCTATGGCACATAAGAAAGGAACTGGAAGTACACGCAACGGCCGCGACTCGAACGCCCAACGCTTGGGTGTAAAACGCTTTGGTGGGGAAAATGTCCTGGCGGGTAATATTCTTGTCCGTCAAAGAGGAACTTCTTTCCATGCGGGTAAAAATGTGGGTGTGGGCCGGGATTACACTCTGTTTGCTCTGACTGATGGTATCGTTACGTTTGAGCGCAACGGTAGATATCGGAAGAAAGTGAGTGTTTATCCTGCACAAGCAACCTCTTAGGTTGCATGGGTTTCATATCAAGTCCGGTTATTCATGTCCGCGAAGCGGAAATACCCTAATTAAAAGTCTAGGGAGCGAGACGCTCCCACTCCACTAAGATCAACCGATTCTAGGAGTGCGGGCATCTTGCCCGCTTCTTTTTTCTAGGAGTGCGGGCATCTTGCCCGCTTCTTTTTTCCCATTCACCGGACTTGATATTACTGGGGTTTTTAAGTAGTGGCATCAAATGTTTGGGCTTTGAGAATGACCATGTTGCTTCCTACGACGGAGTTACGGGCTAATAAATGACCGTCGAGATCGAGAATTTCTAAACGGCTAAAGTCGAGTTTTTGCGATCGCCGCAACATATCGTTAGCGAGGCGCTTTTGTTGCTCTAAAGGTAAGTCATACCAGCGCCGATCGACTTTTAGCACCAGGAGGCTATTCAAGAAATCGGCTTCTAATGAATCAATTAAACCCTCTTCATATTTTTCGGTTAAGCGGTTGACTTGCTCTTGAATGGTGACAATTAACCGTTGTTCGGGAGTGAGAACGGGAGGAGGGGGTGGGGCAATGTCTACAGGAATGGGTTCTGGAATTTCTTCTTCTTGTTCTTCTTGCTCAACAGGTTCTTCTGCTTCTGCCATTTCTGGGGGTTCGGGTTCTTGAGTCACTTCTTCTATGGGTTCTGGGATCTCTTCTTCTGGGATCTCTTCAGGGATAGGTTCTGGGGCGATCTCTGGTTCTTCCACTTCTGGCGGCGGTTCTGGAACTTGCGCGACTTCTGGAGCGGGACGGGGAATGAGGGAAACGGAGAGGATCAGAGAGACGGTGATGATTGCACCTAGAGCTAGACTGAGGTCAAAATCATTGATGTTCTGATTCCAGGGAGCCGGTAGCCATCGGCGCACCCGTGCTAAAAGCCGATCCCACAGGGGAAATATTGGCTCTTGGGGATCGGAAAAGGGAGAGGTTTCTAGGCGATCGGCGATCGCCTGCAACCCAGTAATGAGCGATCGCAAGATCTTCAGCATTTGCCGTTTCACCCAAGAGGGACTCTCTACGGGTGGACGATTAGAAGGTTGTCCTGTCATAATTCCCCTGCATTCTTTTAATTTTTGATCGCTGGAAGGGGCATATCTTCCGTCGTATCCAGATTTTCCGGAGTAATGGTTAACAGGAAATCTTCACCGGTAATTAACCGCGCTCCTCGACCTCTGGTTAGGTAGTTCCATCCCCATTGCACCATCACCACTAATTTATTATCAAACTCAATTAAATAGTAAATATGGGCAAACACCCAGGTTAACCAGGCAATAAATCCCGTGAGCTTCATCCATCCCAAGTCTACCACCGCCGCATTTTCCCCAATCACCGCTAGACTGCCCACTTCGGTATAGCGGAATGGGGAATGGGTTTGGCCGCGCAGTTCCCGTTTGATCCATTGGGCCACATATTTGCCCTCTTGCATAGCAACAGGAGCAATACCGGGTAAGGGACGCTCTCCTTCTCCTTGATGGGAAAAGTTGGCTAAGTCACCGATAACAAAGATATTAGGATAACCCGAAATGCTTAAGTTATCTTCGACCATCACCCGACCCGCTCGGTCTAGGGCGACTCCAGTTTTTTCATGCAACACTTTACCGAGTCCAGAAGCCTTGACTCCAGCAGCCCAGAGGATGGTACGGGCGGGAATTAATTTTTCCGTTTCTCCCTGACGTACCGTTACTGACCCTTCCGTTACCTGGGTGACTAGGGTCTGGGTTTGTACCTTTACCCCTAGCTGGGTGAGGTCTGATGCTGCTCTCGCGGACAATTCTGGCGCGTAAGGGGGTAAAATGCGATCCATGCCTTCTAGGAGCAAAATCCGGGCGCTGGTGGTATCGATGTGGTGAAAGTCATTTTTGAGAACGCTATGGGCCAGTTCGGCGATCGCCCCCGCTAATTCTACCCCAGTGGGGCCGCCCCCCACAATCACGAAGGTGAGCCAGGCTTTTTGTTTTTCGGGGTCGGTTTCCTTTTCTGCGGCTTCAAAGGCCCCATAAATGCGACGACGCATGAGTAGAGCATCTTCGATGGTTTTTAAGCCAGGGGCAATACTTTGCCATTGGTCATTGCCGAAGTAGTGATGCTTCACGCCCGTGGCCAGAATCAGGGTATCGTAGGAGAGGGTACGATCGCCGAGGGTAAGCCGTTGGCGATCGGGATCGATATCCGTTACCCGGTCTAAGAGAACTTGGGTATTTTTATTTTGATTGAGAACCAGACGCAAGGGTGAAGAAATATCGGCTGGGGATACACTGCCCGTAGCCACTTGATAGAGTAAGGGTTGAAACAGGTGAAAGTTTCGCTTATCGATTAACGTCAGTTTAACCGGTGCTTTGCCTAGGGCTTGAGCTGCATAAAGCCCCCCAAAGCCTCCTCCGACAATCACGACATGGGGAACAGAGGGTTGGGTATTGTTATCAACCATAGCGTTAGGATTCTCAAGGTGAGAGATTTAGATCGGATCTTAGTTTAGCAATTCAACCAAACTTGAGATGAGGATCTCCTACCCATCTCCCCACTATAATCTATAAAAACCGTCATTTCGTCTAGGTTCTGGCCGTTGTGATGGGGAGATAGGGGATTTAAATTCCCGAAATATCATGCGATCGCGCCCTTGTTTTTTCGCTTCGTAGAGCGCTTGATCCGCAACTTCAAATAACTCTTCTCCTGATGTGGAATGGGTAGGAACGGTCGAAGAAATCCCCATACTCATCGTGATCAATGGACTCACCAAAGAGGCTTGATGCTCAATCCCTAAATTTCGCACATTGCTTTGAATTTCTTGAGCCACAATCCAAGCCCCAGATGCTTGAGTATTGGGTAGCACGACCACAAATTCTTCTCCCCCATATCGCGCCACTAAATCGGCTGGTCTTTTTAATGTTTTTTTAAGAGTTTGGGCAATTTTTTGTAAGCATTCATCCCCCATTTGATGCCCATAGGTATCATTATAGCGCTTAAAATAGTCTACATCACAAATAATCATCGATAAGGGCCCTTGCTCTCGGGCCAAGCGATACCATTCTCGATTAAATGTTTCTTGTAAACAACGACGGTTCGCCACTTGAGTTAAACCATCTAAATTGGCCAGTTGATTTAATTCCTGGTTAACTTTTTCTAATTCGGCAGTTCTTTCGGCCACTTTTCGTTCTAAAGTATGGGAATATTCTCGAAGTTGTTCATAAAAGAGGGCATTTTGAATAGAGGCTGCGGCTTGGGAAGCTAGAGCAATAAATAATTTTAGATCTTGGGCAGTATATTCTAGAGTGCGATCGCTACTAATTTGAATCACACCTAATTTTCCCGTTTGAGTCATTAACGGGCAACACATTAGAGAAGCAATCTTAAAAGTTTGCGAAATAAAGCGAGTATCTAAATCAACTTGATTGACAATTTCTGCTTGCCCTGTCTTAAAAACATGGCCATAAATTCCTAAATTGGCAGATATTTTTTGACCTAATATGACTTGATTTTCGTTTTGTTTCGGGTAAAATACTTGCATCATACCATCCTGGTAAATCATCACCACCAGGGCATTACCCGGAATTTGTTTTAAGGCTTCATCTGCCATCAGCTTGATCACTTCCTGGACGTTCAAGCACGTGGATAGTTTGGCAGAAATATCATATAAAAAATTTAGTTCTTCATATTTATCTAAAGCATCAATAGCTAAAACTTTCTTGTTGATTTCTGTTTCAATCAAGTAAATGAGCATTTGTGTGATGGGATGATCTAATAGAGGACTCACAACCCAACCGACAATCGAGTTTTCTATAGAAATTTCATACCCTTGAAAATCCCCTAAATTCAAATTGCCGATAATCGGTCTTTGATGGTCATCTAAAACCGCTATCGGATGGTCATCATCCAAGAGTCGCTGAATTAATCCTTTCATCCTTGGTTTGAGGATAATTTTTTTAAACTTGAGGTTAATCATTCACCGTTACTCATATAGAAATCCAAGAATTTCTCTAGATTTTGCTAACACTTCTTTGGGCCGAAAAGGTTTGGTCATATATAAGTTAGCGCCCATGGCAATTCCTGTTTTTTTGTCAAATTCTTGACCTTTTGCGGTGAGCATAATAATATAGATATGACCCAAGCTCATATTTTGCTTAACTTGGGCACAAACTTCTAATCCATTCATTTTCGGCATCATTACGTCCAAAAATACTAAATCAGGTTTCTCTTGTTCAATAATCTGCAATGCTTCTTGGCCGTTTTTAGCCGTGAGTAATATTACGTCATCTTCATCTTCGAGCTTTTCAAGGGCTTGTTCCATAAGGATAAGAATATTTGGCTCATCGTCAGCGATTAAAACTTTTTTATTCATTAAATTCCTCTAAAATATGTGCTTTGACAACGGTTGCATCCAGGGGAAGCAAGCAAGAAAATTTACTTCCTTGATTGAGGGTGCTTTCGACCCAAATTTTTCCGCCATGATATTCAATAATTTGTTTACAAATGGGTAACCCTAAGCCAGTGCCTTTGGGTTTGTTGGTTAAAATATCTCCCACTTGCTTGAATCGCTCAAATACTTTATCCTGGTCTTCTGGAGCAATGCCAATTCCCGTATCAATAATGGCAATCATCAAATGATCGTCCACTACCTTGGCTTCACAAGTAATGGTTCCTTGCTCCGTAAATTTTACGGAATTAGAGATTAAATTAATGACGACTTGAATGATGCGATCGCGATCGACTTCAATCACGGGGAGATGGGGATCGATATTTTTAATGAATTGTAAATGATTCCGTTCAATCAAAGAGGATGTTGCCGCGATCGCTCGATCTAAAATCACTTGTGGATCGACGGGTTGAATATTCCAATCCACTCGCCCAGATTCCATCTTAGCAATATCTAAAACGTCATTAATTAAGGATGTTAAGCGTTCTGCCTCGGAGATGATGATTTCAATATTATTACTAACTGCAATCACCGATCGCTTAACTTTTCTATCCTCTTGCACTGTCACCGGGAAAATTACGTCTTCTAATTTTTCCTGAATCATTTCCGCAAATCCTAAAACGGATGTTAACGGGGTGCGTAATTCATGGGAAACGGTGTTCAAAAAATCAGTTTTCATCCGATCCACTTCCCGTTCTACTGTGACATCTCGAATGAGAATGACGGAACCCATACATTGATCCCCTTCCATGCCTTCTCCCTCCTTAATAATACTGGTGGCTAGGGCTTGACCTTCCCGATTGTTGCCTAACTTTACATTCAGGGTTACAATCTCCTGGTTCCGATTCTGAATCGTCGTAATTAATTCATGTAATTCTGGAGAAAAGATTGTCCAAATATTCTGCCCTTGTAATTGCCATTTTTCTAAATTAAACATGGCTAACAAAGCCGGATTAAATCGGGTGATTTTTCCTTGAGTATCCGTGACCAATAATCCATCGGCCAAGTTATCAACAATGGCATTTAAATCGGCTAAAGTAGTTCGCAGTTCGCTGGATCGCTTTTGAGCCTGGGAGAGTAATTCTGCCTGTTGTAGGGCGACTCCCAGTTGAATGGCAATTTTACGAGTGAACTCTATTTCCTTGGATTGCCAAGTCCTGGGTTCTGAACATTGATGAATACAGAGCAAGCCCCATAACTGTTCGCCTTTTACTAGGGGCAAAACTAAATTGGCTCGAATTTGGAATTGGTTTAAGATATCAAAGTAGCAAGGGGATAAGTTGGCTGTTTGAATGTCAGAAATGGCTTGGATTTTACCTTGATGATAATGGATGTGATGATGATCGTGAAAGCATCGATCTTGTACAATTTTTTGTAAAGTCGAGTCAAAGGGGGGGATAACATCTTCGGAAATAAATTTCCCGACTGTTTGATCGGAGTGGGAATCAAAGGCGAAAATCCCGACGCGATCGGCGTTGAGTAATTGTCTAACTTCTGTGGCGGCTGTTTGGAAAATGGTTTCTAAATCTAAGGTACGACGAATTTTATCGATGACTTCTGCGATCGCTCTCTCCCGTTGTGCTTCTTCTTCTAATTCTTCTGCCCGTTTTTTCAGTTGCGCTTCTAAGGTGCTTTGTAATTCGCTAGAGCGCTTTTGAGTTTGGGCTAATAACTGGGCTTGCTGAATGGCTACGCCTAACTGGGAGCTAATTTGAATTAAGAAGTTAATTTCAATTTCTTGCCAATTTCTGGGGCCAGTGTTTTGAAAGGCTGCTAATAACCCCCAGAGACGCTGGTGTTGATAAATGGCTACAATGGCATAGGCTCTGGCTTGATAGGATTCTAATGCCTGAATATAACAGTCTGAAAAATCATGGGTATAAATATCGGAACAGACGCGAAATAATTGCCCTTGCTTAAATAATTGTCCTTGGGTTGCCTGTAAATGAGTGTCTGTGACGGACAAATGTTCTAGATTTTTGAGGCTACATTCACTAATCTTACAGTTCAACTCTGGATTTTCTTGTTGACAGATAATTAAGGATTTCCAGTGTGGGTTAACGGAGTCTACTAAAAATTCACCACTCCAGTCTTCATTGAAGCGATAAATGACGACTCGATCGGCTTTGAGGAGGTGGCGGACTTCTTGGGTGGTGGTGCGAAAAATGGTGTCGAGATCTAGGGATTGACGGATTTTGGTGATCACGGCGGCGATCGCCTGTTCCCGTTCTACAGCTTGAGCGACGGCTTGGGCTAACTGTTCGGACTGCTGCTTTTGCCCCGCTAAGACTTCTGCTTGCTGTAGGGCGACTCCTAAATGAACGGCAATATGGGAAACAAATTCTATTTCTTGGGGTTGCCAAGAGCGAGGGGCGCGACAGTGATGAATGCATAGAAGCCCCCATAAGGTCTCTCCCTTAAGCAGGGGAACCACTAAATTGGCTCGGACTTGGAATTGCTCCAAGATCTGAATATGGCAAAGGTTCAAACCTTCTTGATAAATGTCATCACAGGCCCACATTCGCCCGTCTTGGTAATATTGGGCGTAGTGATCGCCGAAACAGTGGTCTTCAATGCGAGCGGCTAAGGTTGAAGAAAACGGGGGTAGGACATCCTCGGAGACAAATTCCCCCCATTGGTAATTCGAGTTCTGGCCAAACTGATACATCCCCACCCGATCGGCATTCAAAAGCTGCCGTACTTCTCTGGCGGTTGATTGAAAAATGGTTTCTACATCCAGAGATTGGCGAATGCGAGTAATCACCGCTAAGAGGGCTTTTTCTTGGGCAATCTGAACGGGTTCTGGCTGCGTCTGGGTTGTTTTTTCCAGTTCCCATACCCGTTCTCTAAGCCGTTCAATTTCCTCTTGAAGGGCCGTATATTCACTTGCTTTAACCACAACATACTCATCGGACATGGGATTGAAATAAACGGAAAAATAAGGGAGTTGTCTGGATGGGTAGCTTGGCCAGTATAAAAGATTAGAAGGGTAACTGTGCGTAAAGAAGTTTAAAGCTTTGAATGAATAAGGGATACAACCAGTCGGTTGTATCCCTTCAGAGGAGTCGATCCCTTGGATGCTAGGGCTTGAGGTTACAAGCGAGTCTGCCAGACGGCGATCGCCCGTTGGGCCTCTGCATAAGCTGCCGTATTTTGGGGAACCAACTGGGCAGCCGCGATCGCTGCTGCTGGGCCGTCGCTGGCTAACCGCCGATAGGCAATTTTGAGAATTTCACTACTCCATTGGTTGGCTAACTGCTGGGCTTGGCTATAGCGGGGTTGATCGGCTCCAATGGTCTTCACCTGGGCGATCGCCTGATTATAAGAAGACGCTTGATTGGCCTTAACCTTGCTACTGGCTTGCTGAATCACCGTCTGATTCGCTTGCGCTTGGGCTGCCTGCTGTTGCCAGGAAGGAATCATGTTCTGGGCTTGCGAATAAACCGATACTTCCGATGGAACCAGTTGGGCAGCAGCGATCGCCTTCTGAAATTCTCCCTGAGCCGCTCGACCCATGGCAATATCCATAATCGCTTGACCCCATAACTCAATTTTTCCTTGAGCTTCGGCATAGGCCGGATTATCGGCTGAAATTTTCCGTGCTTCTTCGATCGCCTTTACATAAGGTGACGCTTGCTGAGAACCTAAAATACTGGTCACTTCTGAGAGCGTTGGCGGACTGGCTGGTTCCGGTTGAGCTGCCGGTGGAGCCACCGTTGCCGGAGCTTGGGGAACTGGTTCTGGAGAAGGCGCTGGGGAAGGCACTGGAGAAGGCGCTGGAGTCGCCGCTTCTGGAGCAGGGGCAGGAATCACCACCACTTCTGAAGGAGTGGCTGCTGGAGAAGGCCCTGGAGAACCCTGGACAGGCTCAGTCACTGTCGGGCTGGGTTGTCCTTCCACCGTGGTTAGCGCATTGCGATTGCGTAAAAATACTCCCCCAATTAAAATCAGAGCGATGCCCCCCCAAGCCAGAATCAGTAATCGCCAAAACTGTGCATCTTCTTCATTGGATTTGGGGTCTTGAGATTGGGGTTTTTTGTCAGGTTCCATAGGCTTACGAATATCTGTTGTATCTGTTGAGGTTTTCTGGGCAACAGGGCTTGGCTGAGGAACGCCCCCAGAACCGGAGGGAACACTTAACGGTTCGGTGGTACTGGAAGAGTGAGAAAGGGATTCTTCTGTTTTGGGTTCCTCAATCGGTAAAATCACCCGATGAACTCGGCCGGGAGGATTCACCACCATCAAGGCTTGTTGGTTGGGTCGATTGTGTTGATCGCTCAATTCCATTAGCCGACGGTGCAGATAGCGATCTAAACTTGCTAATGTACTACATTGACCCGATCGCAATCCTTCCAGCAAAGCAGCCGTAAATAACCCTTGTCGTAATTCTAAGGTCTCTTGGGAAAATTGACCCGGTTGACAAGAAAGAAGGGTGGCAATTTCTAGTTCTCGCGCTAAATTAGCCGTCTGGTTTCCTAAAAGTCCCCCAATTTGCAAACTCGATGGCCGATTCATATCCAGAACAACCAGCACATTTTCAGTGGGTAAGTCTCCTAGACGGTTGAATAAGTCAGCTATCGAGATACCTGTGGAGGTGACTTGATTGGGATCGCTTTCAATGGGCATCAGATAGTCTTGGCCATCGATACTGGAGCCATAACCGCTAAAGAAGACCCAAAGGTGATCGTCTGGCTCTAGCTGGAATTGGGGATGCTCGCGCCGACCGATTTTGTCGATCCACCCTTCGATTGTGGGGCGATCGGGGTAAGTAGATTCTCCTTGAATGGGCTGTGAAACCTCACTCAGGAGTAAGCATTGATCCAGGGATAACCCCGCTTGATATGTCCAAAAATCAGAAAATGCCTGGGCATCTTGTTGGGCATAGCTTAACGGTTGGAAATGTTGATATTGATTAATGCCGATGGCGATCGCCCTGGTTTTTCCCATGACCCACTCCTAAAATATACATGCTTATTCCCGAATTCCCTAGCGGGTAGCGCTACATTAGCGTAACTTCTGTACATCAGCCATAAATACGTCAAAGGCTTCTTGAGTTTTGCCTAAGTAATTACCATCGGCCTCTAGGGCATCTTTTAACTCTTCCGCTACTGCAATTAATCCCGCATCTTCTGACATATAAGCGCCTTTCATTTCAATCTCGCGCCAATACTCTTCAATCACGCGGGTTCTCATCGTTTCATAGGTCTCAATTAGGGAAGCTTTGGCTTTCTTTTGTTCCGCGTTGAGGTTTTCATACTCCAATTGACTAATTAATTCCGCTAATTCGGAAAGATGTCGGCGCACAGTTTCCCAGCTCATAACGATGTCCCTTCATAAGATCGGAGAGTTTCGACAGGTATCTTACCAGGTTCTTTGCCAGACCTTTGATACTTTACAAAGGTTAACATTTTTTCTTACTCTTCAATCACCAGATTTTCAAGAGTCGGGGGGATTTTAGCTGCTTTGAGTAAGGGTTGTAAACCCTCAAAAACCCGATCGCTAATGATCTGATGTCCTGCGGCACTCGGATGAATAATATCATCTTGTCGATATCTCTCATCTCTGTGCAGGCCTTTAAGAATCTGGGGAATTAAATAGGCTTGAGTTTCCTTGGCTAAGTCCTCAAACAGGCGATCGTAATTATCTCCCACAACCCCTACATTAATGCCCAAGATGACGGCGATCGCCCCCTGAGCTTGAATTCGGGTAATGATTTGGCGTAAATTTTCCTCGGTTTCGGTTTCGGGGATACGCTGTAGATAGTCATTTCCCGATAATTCTACCATCACCAACCAGGGGTTTTGATCCAATACATCGGTTTGCAGACGGGCTAACCCCAGGGCTGTGGTATCTCCTGCTACCCCTTGATTGAGAATGGGGACATTTAAGCGACGACTTAAAAGACTGGGAAAGGCTTGCTCTACCTGGACTCCATAGCCAGAGGCAATGCTATCGCCCAAAACGATCATCTGCTCCCCTTGTCCGAGTTGCAAATTTTTGACCTGGTTCACGGATGAACTGCAACTGATGACGAGTCCCCAGGTGGTAAACAAGAGGACTAGAAGAAGGAGCGATCGCCGCAGGTTGCGTTTCGCGAATGGAAGTAGACTTAAACTTAGGATAGACAAGATCATGATTATCAAGGATTGGATATAAACTCAAGGATTTTAAGTTGAGGCTATGGACTGGTTAGAGATTGATGACAATTGGGTATTAGTACCTCCCAAACCGATCGCCGTGGTGCATTTTTTGGGCGGTGCGTTTATTGGTGCAGCCCCCCATGTGACCTATCGCTGGTTATTGGAGGCGATCGCCGCTCAAGGCTATATTATCGTCACCACCCCCTTTATCAATACCTTCGATCATTATCAGATTGCGCGATCGGTTTTGGAGCGATTTAATCACACCCTAGCCGAATTAGAACGATTCGGAAAACTGCGACGGCGCTATTTACCCCTTTACGGATTAGGTCATAGCATGGGCTGTAAACTGCACCTGCTGATCGGTAGTTTACCCAAGATTAATCGAGCCGGAAACATCCTGATTGCCTACAATAACGCTCCCGTTAATGAAGCCATTCCTCTGGGTCTCAATCTTTCCAGCCTGTTAGAACTCGAATTTACCCCCTCTCCAGAAGAAACCGAACGTTCGATCGAGAAAGAGTATCAGATCCGACGCAATCTCTTAATTCGCTTTCAGAAAGACGACATCGATCAAAGTTCCCGGTTAATTGAAATTTTGCAAGCCAAATTTGCCAATATGGTCACGTTACAAAGGCTTCCCGGCAATCATTTAACGCCCCTCGGACAAGATATAAACTGGCAAGCGGGACGAGAGTTTAGCCCTTTAGATGCTATGGGGCAATGGGTGAAACAGGAGTTTATTTATAAGGATATTACCCGGTTGAAATCTGAGATTTTGCGATGGTTGAATCCTGGTATTGGTTGATAGTTGCTGTTGAAACCACCAAGACACAGAGAACACAAAGGTAAGAAAAGCTATAAAATTGTAATTGATTCAACAGACTTGATATGATATCAAGTCCGGTTTCCGCAAGCGGACATGAAAATGAGTTAAACGAGCGGGCAAGATGCCCGCACTCCCTCAATCCTTTGATATTATTGGATTTAAACGAGCGGGCAAGATGCCCGCACTCTCCCTCAATCCTTTGATATTATTGGATTTAAACGAGCGGGCAAGATGCCCGCACTCTCCCTCAATCCTTTGATATTATTGGAGTGGGAGCATCTTGCTCCCTATACTACCCCTCTTGCTCCCTATACTACCCCTCTTGCTCCCTATACTACCCCTCTTGCTCCCTATACTACCCCTCTTGCTCCCTATACTACCCCTCAATACCTGGATGGCAGACAAACGGCACACCGCCTGATTTTGGTATCAGGTGGTGTAAAATCCGAAATCGTGGAAAATAAACTGTTTAATTTTTAATTTTTAATTTTTAATTGATTATGGGATTAATCATTGCGGGCGATCGCTCCGGAGTGGGGAAAACAACCATCACCTTGGCACTGTTGGCAAGTTTGCGAGAACAAGGAGTATCGGTACAATCGTTTAAGGTGGGGCCCGATTATATCGATCCCATGTTTCATACTTATATTACGGGTCGCTCTTGCCGCAATTTAGATCCGGTGTTAACCTCTCCAGAATGGGTGCAAACCTGTTATTCTCACCATCAGCAAACAGCAGATTGTGCGGTGGTAGAAGGGGTGATGGGGTTGTTTGATGGCTTGCCCTACAATTGTCATCCTGACGATCGCTTTTTTGGCTCTACGGCTCATGTGGCCAAACTGCTCAATTTACCGGTGATGCTGGTTTTAGATTGCGGAAGGATGTCTAATTCTGTAGCCGCGATCGCCCATGGCTTCAAAACCTTCGACCCCAGCATACCATTAGCGGGAATTGTCCTCAATCGGGTGGGGAGCGATCGCCATCAAGAATACCTGGAAGCAGCCCTAGAACCCCTCAATTTGCCTATTTTAGGCGTATTTCCCCGCCAAACTCAAATTACCATCCCAGACCGCCATCTAGGGCTAATTCCCACGGCTGAATTACCCCAGTTGAACCAGATTTTAGACCGATTAGCCCATTTAGGAAAACATCATTTTAATTGGCAAACCTTGCAGCAATTTCTCAAAGTCCCCCTTTCTAAGGGGGATTTAGGGGGATCGCATAAAATCCCCCCATCCCCTAACCATAAGCCTAAAGTCCGATTGGCGATCGCCCAAGATCCAGCCTTTAGCTTCTACTATGCCGATAACTTAGATATCTTGGAAAATCTAGGGGTAGAACTGGTTCCCTGGAGTCCGATAGGCGATCGCACCCTTCCCCCTAAGATTGATGGACTCTACTTCGGGGGCGGATTTCCAGAAATGTTCGCCGAGCAACTCACAGAAAATCAAGCCGCTCGAAGAGCCATCTACCACGCCATCTTAGCCGGACTGCCCACCTATGCCGAATGCGGTGGTTTAATGGTTTTGTGCCAAAGTCTCACCACCTTTGCAGGCAAAACCTGGGAAATGGTAGGTATTCTGCCCTCCCATGTCACCATGGAGAAAAAACTTACCCTCGGCTATCGACAAGGAACCGTCCTCCATGATAGTCCCCTGGTGGTAGCCGGTACAACCCTTCAAGGCCATGAGTTTCATCGCTCTCAACTGACTCCCCCTTTCCCCACTGGAGAAGGGGCGGCTCTTCCCTTATTTCAATTAAAAGGCTACGATCGCCATAGGCTCCCGGTAAGCGAAGGATGGCAAATCTATAATCTTCATGCCTCCTATTTGCATTTACATTGGGGCGATCGCCCAGATATTCCTCGGCGCTTTGTGCAAAAAATGTTGGCAATTAGGGAAGGGATTCGGTAAATATGACAAAAATCTATGATTGGATCTTAATCGGGGCAGGTATTACCGGTAGCGCTCTAGCCTATGAACTCGGTAAGCTGGGATTAGAGGTATTGCTTTTAGATCAAAGTGCTGATGGCGATATTCCTGCGGAGTCGCTTTCCGCAAGCGGACATGAACGCGATCGGGCAACCCGCTATAGTTATGGGGGCGTTCATTGGTATGGTAATTCCGGAGACATGGGAAAATTGTTCCAGGAAGGAAAAGCCAGACACGAGCAATTATCCGACGAGTTAGGGATGGATACGGAATATCGACCGGTGAATCTGTTATTTACCGTCGATCCGGGGCAAGATGTGGAACGCACGATCGCCGCTTACGAGCAGATGAGCGATCCGTTTCAGATTTTAAGCCCCCAAGAAGCCTGTGAAATTGAACCTCTACTGAATCCAGAGGCGATCGTTCATGCTTTAATCTTAGAGCAAGCGCAGGTTAACCCCATTCTCCTCAATCAAGCCTATCAACAGGCCATGATTCGTCAAGGGGGAGCCATGGAAATGGGTGAAGTCCAGGAATTAGAAAACCATCGCGATCGTTCCTATTCTGTCAGCACTTCTGAAGATATCTATCGGGCGAAAAATGTAGTTGTTTGCGCGGGGGGATGGACTCGCCAACTGCTCAAACAAGCGGGAATTGATATCCCTATTTATTTTACCCATGCAGAATTAATAGAAATTCTCGAAACCAACCAGCGTTTATCCAGTTTTGTCATCCCTTCCCAAACCCAACTCTATCAACTGGAAACCGTTTCTAGTCGTCCAGAATTGGAATTCCTTTGGGATGAACCGGGACATGAATTAGCCCCCGCCATTGTCGATACCAGTGCGGTACAGTTTCAAGATGGTAGACTCTTATTGGGACAATTGAGCCGCACGGTAACCGATCCCCAAGCTCAGGTTAATCCTCAAAAGAGCGAGCAAGAGATTCGCCAAAAAGTGGGACAAGTCTTACCCGCGTTAGCCCAAGAACCAGGAACCTGGCACTCTTGTTTAGTTGCCTTTGTCCATCAAAATTTTGCCATTATGGGGGCTGTACCCAAACGAGAAGGGTTATATGTTTTTTCTGGGTTTACCGCTCCCATGACCTTAGTTCCGGCGATCGCCCCCCGGTTTGCCCGGCAGTTAACCGGTACTCCCGATCCCCTGTTATCTCCATTTATCCTCAAAAGTAATGAGTATTAAGGGGTGACTCGGAGTGCCCATTCCCTGTATCACTATCCATTTTCAGTCTGTATCGGCAACACAACCGTAAAAGCAACAAATGTACTACCACTGTTCACCTGAATTTTTCCCCCTAAACGCTCGCTTAATTTTTTCACTAAAGCCAGTCCCAAACCCGTTCCCCCTTGTTTCCAAGGATCGGCGCTGGGAATGCGATAAAACTTATCAAAAATTCGCTCTAATTCAGATTTAGAAATTTCTATGCCTGTATTTTTAACCTCCATCCATAGCTTGGGACGATTGCTAACCACCCGATCGGAGTTGGGGGGTAAAAATTCTGAGGGTTGCTCTAACCATGCCTTGAATTGAATTGATTCGTCTGGAGGGGTATATTTACAAGCATTATTGAACAGTTCGGCAATTACCCGTTCTAAGCTAAACGTCTCGGAGAGGAAGTCGGGAATGTCATCAGCAATTGCAATTGACAGGTGTTGTTGACGAGTGTGGGCGCGATCGCGAAACGAGGGCAGGATCTTCTCCATAAACTCGACCAAATTAATCCGATCCAGATCGCTGGGTGCTTCCTGATTTTCCAATCGCTGGAGATCGAGTAAGTCATTAATCAGATTAATTTCCCGTTCGCATTCAGCCCCCAAAATTTGTAAATAATGGTTCACTTTTTTCTCTAAGGCTTCCTGTTGAGTGTTCCCGCTTTCTGGGGGAGCCGCAGTCATATATCGTTCTAAGGAGATATTGAGCATCCGAATCGCCATTTTCATATTCGACACGGGAGTGCGCAGTTCATGGGAAACGGTGCTGAGAAAATCATCCTTAAGATGATTGAGTTTCTCTAACTCCTGCACTTGAGCTTGTGAGGACTGAAACAGACGCGCTTGACGGATGGCGATCGCACATTGATTGGCGACTTGCTGCACTAAGCGAAGTTCTAGCTCGCTAAACTCATAGTCCGCATGGTGAACTAACCACAAATCTCCCAATACTCCTTGATTGTCAAAAATAGGACAGGCTAACATCGCCGATCGCCCCCGTTCTGGATTGGGCAATAGGGAGCAAAACTGAAAATACTGCCCTCTAAGCAACTGTTTATACAGTTCAGGAAACTTGGCTAATTTGGCCACCCGGCCGTGAATGGCAGGAATTGTGGCAGCATATTCCGAGCAAATCGTTGAGGTTCCCTTCTCTAAATCATATAAAGAGGCATTACATCCTTTAATGCCCAAAACTACAGTTAATTCTCGAACAGCAGTTTGCCAAATTTGGGTTTCGTCTAAACTATCTCGGACTTTATCCGTAATTCGCTTGAGCATAGCCTCAAACTCTAGGGCTTGCTCCAGTTGGCTCGTGCGTTGCTGAACTATGGAGTCGAGCTTGGGCGAGCTATTGGCAGAACTTAGGGAAGACAGATCGGGATTAGGAGGCTGTATGCTCATAGCTGTTGCTGATTGGAAGTGGGTGAGAATCGAGATCGCCCCTAGTAGAATATCTAAGGACTATCTTATTAAGGGTATCTAACTTTAGACCGGTCATCCGTTTGATCGCGGTCAAAAGAGGATAAAATTCAGAATTTACGATCGCACTCATGACAAAAGTTAATAA
Organism: Roseofilum halophilum BLCC-M91; assembly: GCF_030068445.1. Lineage (GTDB taxonomy): Bacteria > Cyanobacteriota > Cyanobacteriia > Cyanobacteriales > Desertifilaceae > Roseofilum > Roseofilum halophilum. Next base: position 45,513 of record NZ_JAQPOK010000089.1, read on the forward strand.
CTTTGAGAGTCACTCTGTAAGGTCGAGTTGACGATCTTGCTCGATCTTTCTCAAGGTGAATCCATCCATGAGATGACAAAACGCTGAAAAAGACTTATCATTGCTTAACATTAGATCCCTCAAAGTTGCCCACAATCGACAAGAAACTTAAAAAACTGTATGAAACCTGAACTCCAAACCAAAGTTGCCCAAGGATTAGTCTCCGGTGGCGTGGCTCTCTTTCTAATCGGTGGCGGCTGTGTGGCTTCCGGACTGCTGAGTCTCAAAAGTGTCCCCCCTGGATTGGCCGGTACTGCTCTGCTGATGGAAGTGGCCGGATTAGGATTAACAGAAAAGAATCGAGAGGCTTAGATAGTTTAGAAATCCCTGAGACCGATGACCAGCAGAGGGGCGATTACATCCCTACACCAACCCTTCTCGCAACGCCTTAACCGCCACTTGTACCCGGTCATCGACGGCTAATTTATTCATAATCCCCCGTACATGGGTTTTAACCGTATTGGGACTGAGGTAGAGTTGCTCGGCAATTTGGGGATTGCTGTATCCTTCTACCATTAACTTGAGTACCTCTGACTCCCGCTCTGATAAATTGGCAATATTGCCCTGGGGAGTGGGGGGCTTGAGATGACTAATCACTTGGCGGGCAATTTGTGGGTCAAGATAGGTTGCACCTTCCTGGGCCGCAGAAATGGCGGCCAAGAGTCGGTCTACATTGGCTCCTTTAATACAATAGGCATCGGCCCCACTAGAGAGGGCGGCAATAATTTCATTTTCGGTGGTATGGGAGGTGAGCATCACCACCCGTGTTTGGGGGAGTTGTGCTTTAATTTGTTGGGTGGCGGCAATGCCATCTAAGCGAGGTAAACCAATATCCATGACGACGAGATCGGGCTGCAATTTTTGGGCTGCTTGCACCCCTAGATAACCGTCTTCGGCTTGACCGATAATTTCCAAGTGGGGAAATTCGGTGAGGGTTTGTTCTAAGCCGAGTTGCATCATGGGGTCGTCTTCAACAATGAGAACCCTTAAGGGGGTCGGGTGTTCTGGGGCAGCAGACATAATGTAATGGCGCTCGATAATGACTAAGGGAGAAAAGGTTAAACTGGAGGTTGGGTGACGGATGTGGTGGCGATCGCCACTACACCATAAACGGATATCCCCTGATGACGCAAAGCTTCGGTTGCGGATTGCACCGTTGCCCCTGTGGTATAGATATCGTCCAACAATAGCACAGGGGAGGATGGATACCGGGAAATTCGAGCTGGGTTGACGGTAAAGGCATCTTTAAGATTAACACGACGTTGATCGGCGCTTTTACCAAATTGGGCTTCGGTTGGACGAGAGCGAATCAGGCCGTTTGCAGATAAAGGAAAGCCTGTAACTTGGCAAAAACTGGCGGCTAGGCGCTCGGCTTGGTTAAATCCCCGTTGTTTGAGTTTGTCCTGATGTAGGGGAATGGGGATGACGAGGGGAGAAGCCTGCTTAGAAACCCCTGTAGCGCTCCAGGCTTCCCCCAACCATTGTCCCAAGGGGCGGGCAATTTCGGGATGGTTGTCATATTTTAAGCGGGCGATCGCCCGTTTGAGCTGTCCTTGGTATTTGCCCCAAACCCAAACGGGGATAGGAGAGGAGGGGCAAGTATAGAGATGGCGACGGGACGGGCAAAATTGCAATTGACGTAAGGAGCGCCCGCAGGAGGAACACAATATATCCCCATCTGTGGGGCGATCGCACAGGGGACAATTCGAGCGCAAAAATAGATTGAGAAGACTATCGGTGATTTCAGTCCAAAATCCCATAAAAGTTACCTTAATTCTGGTCTATTTTCTCCTGATTTTCCCCTTTTTCCTAGATGCATCGATTAAAATAATCCTGAGTCGCGCGATCGCCTGTTATAACAAGATATTGAGATTGAGAGTTAATGTTATGAAAGGGAAACGCTGGATTCTAGTTCTATCTGCTTTATATTTAAGTGCTGCGATCGCCGGATGTGCCCTTCCCGGTAACAGCCAAGAGGCGATCGCCGAAATGAGTGTGACTCAGGTGAAGCAACTGGTGGCTCAAACACCGGGAACCTTAGCCGAACACGCCCTCTTTATCGATGTCCGCACCCCTCAAGAATACGCCCAAGATCGCATTGGGGAGAGTCCCTTAATTCCCCTGGCAGAAATTGAATCGGGAGAAGAGATTGAGAAAATTCGTCAATTAGCCGGCGATCGCCTTGTCATCCTTTATTGCTTCTCCGGGTTTCGCTCCGGTAAAGCTCAACAGATCCTCGAACAAGCGGGTATTGAAGCGGTGAGTCTAGAGGGAGGCATTCAAGCCTGGCGCAAAACCATCCCCCCAACCACAGAAGCCAACCTTTTTTAATCGTAGTACCCAACCTCTCAGCCTATTACCCTTCTGCCGCGCGTTTCATGTCCGCGACGCAAGGAAAGCGCTGTCACTTGAAGTGGATAAACTCGACATCGGCATTAACGGGCGATCGCCATACAACAGCTCTAGATACGTTTCTCCCAACTCAGACAGCAGCCTAAAATGCACCTCCTCCTCAATTCCCAACGACACCCGCACCTGAGTCAACAACTCCAAAGACTCCTGAGAACCTGTCATCTTCTTCTCCAACATTTCCCGCAAAATTCCTTCATAAACCCGCACCTTAGACTCCTGACTAAATCCCGGCAGCACCTTAGCCAAAACATACACTTCTTCCGCTTTCAAATCCTCCAGAGAACGTCCTTCCAGAAACTCCGTAAAATCAAACTCTAATTTACTCAATTGTCGGCGCAAACTACTCGCCACACTTTCCTTATGATACAGACTTAAGGAACGATTCCACGTGCGATACAACCAGGCAGCACTTAAAAGCGGAACCAGAGCTTGAAGACTCCATTCTAGCCATTCTGGAAATAATTCTAAGGTAGAATGGGTTCCCACGGAAAACAGAAAGTTAAACGTCACAAAGGTAGACAAGGAAAACACATGATGACGGACTTTTGCCGCCGAAAATTCTCGATCGTGGTGTAGACAATAGGCTTTATAGGCTTTTTCCAGCCGACACAAGCTCCCATAACTCCCGAAAGTGAATGCTGCAAAGGTCAGAGGAACAGCAATCAATCGGGGAATCGGAATAGGGATATTAAACAGGTGAAAACCAGGGGTAAACAGTCTTTGCACTTGTTCTGTGTCGTGAGTCCAAGCCCCAGAGTAAAAGTAGTCTAAATCTCCAGCATATAAAATGTAATACAAATAAAATGCAATTACCAAGCCCACATAGCCATAATGGAAAAACTTGCGCTCTGATTTCTGCAAAGAGTCCCAATAACTGCGTTCTGCGTCAATGTCAAAACAGGCGGATTTACAGGCAACACAAGCACTTTTTTCTTTCCCGGTTTCATCCATTGTTCGACACATGGATTGGGTAATTTTAGACGTGGTTTTTTCATGGGCTGGACTGCCCCATAATGCCCTGGGGCCGGTGTAAAAGACTTCAATGGGGCCCATGGGGCAAATGTATTGACACCAGGTTTTACCGGCGAATAAATAGCCGACAATGATACTAGCCAGAATGGTGGCACTCAGAAAAGCGGCTAACAGCAGACGATGGGAGTCTAAAAATAACATTCTCAGGCATAAACCAACAAAGAGAAACCCGAATTGAAAGAGGATATGATGGCGACCGAGCCAAGAATTGGAGTCAATTTTTACTCCTTCTAAACGGATTTTACCCGTACGAGGATTGGTGATTTGTTTTTGCCGTTGAATACCCGATAAACGGGGCAGTTGGGAAAAGAAGGAGAGGGGGCAAATTCTGCGCCAACTTTCATGACCGAAGAGAAAAACGATACAGATGACTGCACCGATAATGACTCCCCAAAAGAGTCGGGTGGCGATCGCATAGGGACGCTCAATAAAACACTGTCCTTGCACCGTTACCACCTCATGACACCGTTGCGGATCGAATACCCTCGGATCGAGACGCAGTAAGCTCCAGTGGGTGTCTGGATGGGTTAACAGGGGTGAAATGGGGTCGTATATCAAAGATGCAATTAAGAGCAACCAGGCGATCGCCAGCAGCGATCGCACCCTTCTCATCTGTTTCTCAGGAACATTCTGTAACATCGTCAGTACCTCCTTGAACTTGCTTCCATCCTAGGAAACACAGCTAGGGAATGACCTGACTCTAAACACCCAAATCCACCTCACACTAGCACTAACCCTCCCTTCACAAAAGGACTAGAGCGGTCTAGTTCCAAAGAACTAGGCGATCGGTTATCGGGACTTAAACAAGAAAAATGTTCAAAGCCTTAATATAACGAGATGGTGCGTGACGCGGGTATTTCACAAATCTGACAACCCGCCAAATTTCCTGGCGCGTCACACACCCTACCCGAAATGGTTTGTGGGGTTTCCCAAAACCCCGGTAGGGTGTGTTGCGGCATCGATAAATCATCGGTTTTTACGACAAATATTAACCTTGCCGCAACGCACCACCCCCACCAACAAACCCCATGAATAAATATGTGAATTCAACCCAACATTGAATTCGGCGTTCCGTGGACGGTGCGTTATGCGGAAATATCATTGATTTGTCACCATTCACATTTTCTGACCGCATAACACACCCTACCTATGATGGTGTCGCCCCCGGTAGGGTGTGTTGCGGCGGGAATACACCACAATTTTCACCCAAATATCCACATCGCCGCAACGCACCACATCCCAGATATTGATATCATTTGCATGGTGCGATGATTCAAATTGGCCGATCGCGTAATTATGGATGGTGCGTTATGCGGAAATGCCATTGATTTGTGACGGTTCACATTTTCTGACCGCATAACACACCCTACCTGTTCGACAATCCAAACGTACCATTTATCTATCATAATAATACGATCGCAATTTTCGACGGATTACAATGGCAGAATATCGGCGAGAATATTGGCAGGGGGCAACCTATTTTTTTACACAGGTGACCTGCGATCGCCAGTCCTGGCTGTGCGACGATATGGCTAGGGTAGCGTTGCGACAGGCGATCGAAACGGTTCGCCGTAAACGTCCGTTTCAAATCGATGCTTTTGTCTTATTACCCGACCATTTTCATTGTCTGTGGACGCTACCGGAAAACGATGGGGATTTTTCAACCCGAATGCGTTTGGTCAAAAGCCATGTAACCAGAGCGATCGGCGATCGCTTGAATTTGGAGACGAAAACAACGCGATCGCGCCAATCCCGTCGGGAACGAAATTTATGGCAACGGCGGTTTTGGGAACATCGGGTACGGGACGAACAAGAATTTGCCGCCTATTGCGATTATATTCATATTAACCCGGTGAAACATGGGTTATGTAAATCGCCGACAGATTGGCCGTGGTCAACCATTCATCGGTTTATTCAACAAGGCATTTATCCCCCCGATTGGGGCCAGTAATTTCAATTAAAAATCCCGGTAGGGTGTGTGACGCGCCAGGAAATTTGGCGGGTTGTCAGATTTGTCAAATACCCGCGTCACGCACCATCTCGTTATATTAAGGCTTAGAGACTGTATGGGTAAATTGTTGAAATTCTTCAAGGGTGGGAACGCTTGCTTGATGCCGTTCCAGCGTGTAGTCACCGCTGCCAACTTCGAGTTGCTGAAGGAAGCGCAACATACCAACGACTCCGAGCGAATCAACCAGAGCTTTGTAGCCATTTTTTCTAATTTCAGCTTGTTTCATGGTTTGTATTTTCCTCTTGTAATCGGTTCATCAACCAAACAACCGGATTTTCAACCGGGATAGTGACTATTTCAGGATATTGCTTGGCTTTTCGCAGAAGTCGATCGTCGGTAGTCAGAAAAATATCGACGGACGGTGACTGGGCAAATGCCAAATGCAAGGCATCGTAGAGCTTAAATCCTAGCTGCATCAACTCCTGGGCAGAAGCTTCAATTTCTGGCGTGGAGGAGAGATGGGTTTGAGCAATGGATAAGGTAGCTTCTAGCTGTTCTTGCTTGGATGAATCGGTATTTCTGGCGATTTCAAACCGAATTGCATCACTACTGAGTAGTAACCACTCTCGATCTTCGCATTTTTGGAGGATAGACAGCATTGCTTCAGCTTCAAGTTTGACTCTTGATTGTTGCAAGTCATCCAGTGGACGGTTGAGGCAACAGATATCAGCATAAATGACATAGGTCTGGCTCATGGCTCACCTCGAACGATCTGCAATTCTGCTTTGCCGGTTGCAGCATCCGTAGCGATCGCGGGGATGAATCCATTGGGGTCAAACTTAGGAGCCAATAGCATTCCTTCTTCGACAGCTTCAACGGAAGTCCGGGCAGCAAATTGTGATGACATTAGCACAAAAGAATGAGAATAATAATTATCGCATAATTTGGCAAACTACATCTGTTACAACCAGCGATTTGAAATGGTGCGTTATGCGGAAATATCATTGATTTGTCGCCATTAACATTTTCTGGCCGCATAACACACCCTACCTATGATGGTGTCGCGCGATTTGGAATGGTGCGTTATGCGGAAATATCATTGATTTGTCACCATTCGCATTTTCTGGCCGCATAACACACCCTACCTATGATGGTATCGCGCGATTTGGAATGGTGCGTTATGCGGAAATATCATTGATTTGTCACCATTCACATTTTCTGACCGCATAACACACCCTACCTATGATGGTGTCGCGCGATTTGGAATGGTGCGTTATGCGGAAATATCATTGATTTGTCACCATTGACATTTTCTGACCGCATAACACACCCTACCTATGATGGGATCGCCCCCGGTAGGGTGTGTTACGGCGGGAATACATGATGGGTTTTGACGCAAATATTGACATCGCCGTAACGCACCACCCCCACCGAAAAATTCCATTAATAAATATTGGTTTTACACAGACAAAACCGACCCAGAAAAACATATTATTTCTGGGTGTTTGTGAAATTGGGATGATGTGATGATGATTTTATAAATGACCGTGATGGTGGAAATGTGGAGGCGGTGCGTTACGGCGATTTCCCTTTTCTGGTGGCGCACGAAGGTTTATTGTCGCCGTAACGCACCCTACCTAACTAGTAGTTAGGATAGAGGAAGTTTGGGGGAGTGAGAAGTTTGATGACCCTGTTGCCACAGGGTGGCATAGAGTCCTTCTCGTTCCACCAAATCCGTATGGTGTCCCGATGCGGTAATGCTGCCATGTTCCAGAACAAAGATTTTATCCGCACGCAAGGCTTGGGCGATGCGGTGGGTGATGACTATTACCGTGCGCTTTTGGGCGATGCGATCGATAGTCGCGAGAATTCCCGCTTCCGTCGCCACATCCAGGGCAGATGTGGCTTCGTCGAGAATCAGAATTGCCGGATCTCTCACCAACGCTCTCGCTAGGGCGATTCTTTGCCGTTGTCCCCCCGATAGTTGTCCGCCCCTGTCGCCAACCCGGGTCTCGTAACCTTGGGGTAAAGTTAAGATAAAATTGTGAATTTCGGCTGCTTTGGCGGCGGCTTCTACTTGTGCATCGCTGGCTTCTAAATCACCCATGCGGATATTTTCTCGGATGGAAGTGTTAAATAAAATCACCTCCTGAGAAACCAGTCCGATTTGAGAGCGCAGGGAACGCAAAGTGGCATGGCGTAAATCGATTCCATCCAACAAAATGCTCCCTTTGTCGGGGTCATAAAAGCGCGTCAGTAAGTTAACAATCGTGCTTTTCCCAGCCCCACTCTGCCCGACAAACATCACATACTCGCCGTGACGAATTTTCAGGGATAAGTTTTTAACTCCGACTCTCTCGGTAGAGTAGTTAAAAGTGACAGTATCAAAGCAAATTTCCTGGGAAAAATGCGGCAATGCAACTGCATCCGGTGACTCTTGCACTGTGGGCGTTTCTGAGAAAATATCCGTGATGCGTCGCAGGGCAGCTACACCATCAATAAAAATCGGAATCGAACTGGCTAGGGCAAGAATATAGAGGTTTAAATTGAGGAGCAAAACTTGATAGGAAACGAGAGTCCCTACAGAAATATAATTGTTGTAGGTCATCACCGAACCGATACTGAGGATGGCAAGCTGGGTGAGAACAAAGAGAATGAGGGGAATTCTTTGTACTAAGTAGGACAAAAACATTGCCCGAACATAAATTCGCTGCAAGTCATTCAACTCACGGTCAAACTCTTGAGAAGCGCGAGTCTCCATGCCAAACAGTTTGACCACAGATTGAGAGAGAATATTTTCTTCGAGGAGACTGGAAATTTCTCCTTCTTTTTGCAGCACATGATAACCTTTGGCAGTAGCGATTTGGGCAATGGGTGCAGGAGCAATAACACAGAGGGTAATACCCATCAACGTCAAAGTGGCTAACTGCCAGTTGAGTAAGAAGAGGAAAACCGTAGAAAAGAGGATGTTGCTCATTGCCATAACCACCACGGTTAGCCCCGCCGAGATTAAACCATCTTCTACAGTTTTTACGTCGGAAATGATACATTTAAGAATATCTCCGGCTGAACGTCGTCCAAAAAACTCCATTGACAGACCCTGGAGATGCTCGAATAGAGAGCGGCGAATATTGTTAGTAATAATAATTCCCAATCTGGCTCCTAAAAAATTACCCAGCAAGCCAATGGCAATGTAAAGAATTGCCCCAATACAAAGTAGGGATATGATTAAAACTAAAAGTCGGTAATTTTGAGGGATAATTGCTGCATCAACCAGAAATTTTAAGCTGACTCTCGATACAGAATCAAAGGCCGCATTAAAAATAATGCAGCAAAACATAAGAATAACTTGCCATTTGTAGGGGCCGATATATTTAGCGATGGTTTTGATAAACCAAGTAAGCTGCTGCATGGTTGGTGTAAATGCTGTTGGCAAAAATTTAGACTGCCATCTTCGTGGGTCTAATCCCGACGGTGGGCAATGCTCACGCTATTACTAAAGCAAACTCAAAATCCGATCTCCTGGATTTCGGTGAACTGCCGATGCTTTTATGCCTTTGAGGGCTAGGTGTTTCGATATTTTCTCAATCAGTAGGATGAGCGTTGCCCATCCTACTTTTGAGTCAGTAGGGTGAGAGAGGCTCACCCCAGTTCTTTTCCATTGCAATTAATCACGGGATTGAACGAAAAAGATTAATTGACGGAAAGAAGTATTATGATGCTTTAATTACCAACGCCGCCAGAAGAAAAAAAACATATTAATCATCACCTCCTTTTTGTTTTGTATGGGTTTATTTGCAGAACATTTACTCCGCTTAACGCGGGACGTGTCCCGCCTGAATTGGAATTTTCATGGTGCTTTATCCTTCGGTTAGAGATGGTTTAGAGTGACGCGAAATAATGGCATCGTGCCGTTTTATTTCTTGGCTAGTTTCATTGTCTCTTAAAGAGATTTTAGGATTTTATTTTGAGGTTGAAAGTTTCTGTGGTATTGATTGCCTTGATAAACTCCACATTCATTTTGTCGTTGCAATTTCCCTATTTTTGCATAATTTTTCAGTTTAGTAGTCCGTTTTACAGGAGGATTACCTGTACTTAATGGGATTGATTGCTGATTGAAAATCGCGCTTTTAAAGAAAGATGAAAGATGAGTAGGGGTTGGCACCAGCATCATGTCACGACTCCAATGAATTGACAGTAAATCTACAGTAGTTATTGTGGTCAGGGGAGAGTTATAAATTCCCCCGACGGCACAAAATCAAGCAAAAGGAATGGAAACATAACCGTCTTCCGTATCGACAACGCCAACCGGAAGACCGGGAAAACTCCGGGCTGTCATCTCACTCAAATTGCCCACAGCGGAAATCGCATTCAAAGCGAAATCATTGGGCAAACCCAAACTTGCTCCGATATTTCCTTCCGCGCCCAAAAAGCGGCGCACAACTGGGTCGAAACTATTAACGGCTTCAGCCACATTCTCTGAAGTCAAGTCCAGTTCTACCCCTTCATAAAGGGCGTAAGTCACCCCAGAAACCACATCCTTCCACTGGGATTGGTTTTCATCCACCACCATTGCTAAAGGTTCCTCTCCCAAGACTCCGGGCAGCGGCTGCGACAGGTTTTGCTGTTCGGGAGGTAAACTCAGAAGACTAGAGAGAATCAAGGTTCCATCGCCAGTTATGACATCGAGTTCGCCGTTAATGTAACTATCAAATAGAGTTTGGAAGTTAGTAGAGGTGACGATTTCCGCATTAACGCCCAGAGAGTCCAGTCTTTCTCGCAACCGAGTCTCAGAAGTCGTACCCGCACCGACACCAATGCGACGACCTTCAAGCTGCTCAAAAGAGGTAATGCCACTATCACTGCGAGCCATTACAAATTGAGCGTCGTAAGAATTAATCGGGGCATAATCGACTCCCAACAGGGCATCCCGCTTGAGGTTGTGGGTGGTGTTGCGACTGGTAATATCCACAATGCCGTTGGCAACATCGCTGAAGCGCTGGGCGGCGGATGTCTGAACCACGAACTCCACAGCATTGGGGTCGCCAAATACCGCTGCTGCTACGGCCCGCCCCAAATCCACATCGAAGCCGGTTAAGTTGCCGTTGGCATCGGCAAAACCCAGTCCGGGAGCCTCATTTCTCACCCCGACGCGCACGAAACCTCGGTCTAAAACTTCCTGCAAAATGTTGCGGTTATCGTTATCCACCAAGGGCACGCTGATTGTATCGCTACCGGAAAAGGGCGGATAAAATAGCTGACCTTCTGGTTCCACAAACATCAGTTCGTTGAGATTGCGGGGTAACGCCGTTTCGTCGAAGTTGCGATTGTAAATCTCTTCGTAGTTGCCGATTTGTTGGATGATTTTCCGGGCGAAGTCATTGGAGATTCCCAGGGATTCGCCTAAATTTCCTTCTACTCCCAAGAACCGCTTAATGTCGGTATTGCCATTGAGAAATTCATTCACATTCTGGGAGTTGATGCCAAAAACTTCCGCTTGAATGGGCGCGTTAACTACCCAGCGGACTACATCGGCAAATTCTGACTGGTTTTCCGGGAAAATCAATGCTAACGGTTCTTTACCCAGATTCTCCTCTAAAATCACTTGATTCCCCGGATTAGATAAGGTGGGAATCCGCGAAGCCAGCGCCCCACGATTCATCGAAACTGCCCCAATTTGCCCCGCATCATAAGCAGCAAAGAGGTCATCTTGAGAGGAAAAAGTTTGGATATTTAGAGTTACTCTCGCTCGTTGCGCCGCATCTTCTAAGTTTTGCTGAGAGCGAGTTCCAGCCAATACCCCAATAGTAGTTCCTGGCAATTGTTCCACCGAACTAATGCCACTGTTCCCTCGCACCATTACCCCTTGGGTATCGAAGAACACGGTCGGGGAATAATCCACTCCTAAACTGGCATCGCGGAGAACCGAATGAGCGGGCAAAGTGGCGGCGATATCTGCGGCACCATTAGCAACCGCATTAAAGTCTTGTCCCGCTTCGACAACCACATATTCGATCGCATCAGGATTGCCAAATAAAGCATTGGCAATGGCCCGACTAAAATCAATGCCAATGCCACTAAAAGACCCGTCCGCTTCTCGGTTACTAAAACCAACGGCATCGTCATAGACCGCCACCCGCAAAAAGCCTCGGTCTAAAACCTCTTGGAGGAAAGAACCCTCCCGGGTAGCGCTACCGACAGGGGCGCGACCTTCCGCAGCGCCAAAGTTAAGGTAATGTTGCAAACCGCTAGCAAAATCGCCGTCAGCCACGGCCTCCGCTACGTCGGGGTTAAAGTCGAGATAAAAGCTCTCGTTAAAAGGAATTTGTGGCATCCGCCCTTCGGCTAAACCAAACCTCACCCAATGGTCGTAACCGCTGGCAAGCGAGCCTCGGGCCACGGCCTCCGCTACGTCGGGGTTTTGTTCCAGGTAGGCATTTTCATCGAAGGCCACCAGGTCTGAAGGCATGGCAGCAGCAGAAAACAGGGGTTCGCCAGTTAAAGGATCGGCGAGGGTTCCGTGAGAGTTAGCGATCGCTTCCCAGGAAGGCTCTAGCATTTCTGGGGAGTTAACATATTGAAGATTTGTAGGAGCTATGGGATTTGCCATGATGCGGTTAACGAAAAATGAAATAAGTAGGTAACAACAACAGATGCACTGCTAAGGGCCAATAGATAGGATTAACTTCATCGCTTCTTCTATTAATAAGACTGTTTTGGGTGGCAGTTTGTGAACTTTTTTGCCTCAAAATAGAGAAATTTCTTTTTTGAGCAAGGCCACAAGGCCATTTTCCCCGTAGGTTGGCTGTTGGAAACCCTAAATCAATGGTGTTGGGTTCCACTCCGTTCCACCCAACCTACAACTCTCACCCTTGTCCTTACTTAAGTAGGGATGTTCCATAGAACTTCCCTACTCATTTGGGTTGTGACAAGGTGGGCGTTCAAACAGTTAGGCTTTTGCCTTTTTTCTGCTTCCCAGCATTAAACCGCCCACTGTAATAAAACCTAGTATTAGGCTAGGCTCTGGGACAGAGACCATCTCCGTCCCCTCGATTTCAGTCTCTATCGCTTGAGGAGGAACTGCTGGAGCGGGGCTTGGCTGCTCCGCCACCACCGCCGCCACAACTGGATCGGAGAAAGAGATGTTGTCGTATGTATTCTCAAAGTCATTCAATGTCGAGAATAGTCCGAAATCCCTGAACAAGTTAAACCGATCGCTTGAAACAGACAACAAATGCAACTCCTCCCTAGATAAATCAAACCATAAGTAATCCAAATCGATCGCTCCTCCTCCTAGCTCCTCTAATCCAGCAAGCTCAAAGGATAGGACTTCACCACTTCGGGTTTCAATTATTCCGTTCTCGTCAAGATCCTCACCCTCAAAGGAAAATACTACATATTAGGATACAAATCATCCCAGGTGATTTCCCATGATAAAGGAGCAGCAACAGACTTGAGAGGAGAGGCGATCGCCATTGTCATTCCCAAAGTCAAAGCCGCACACAATTTTTGAGCAGTCTTAACCAACATTATTTCTGACCTCATCAACAATTTTGAACAATTCAACAAAAAAGTAGGATTGACTTCATCGCTCCTTCTATTTAATAAGACAGTTTTGGGTGGCAGTTTGTGAACTTTTCCGCCTCAAAATAGAGAAATTTCTTTTTTGAGGAAGGTGACAAGGCCATTTTCCCCGTAGGTTGGCCGTTGGAGACCCTAAATCAATGGTGTTGGGTTCCACTCCTTTCCACCCAACCTACAACTGCTTTCAGTCGGTTTTAACCGACTTGCGCTATTAGCCAGGGATTTTAATCCCTGGCGGGCGATCGGGTCTAATTGAGAATGGTGCAAGATGTGAGTAGAACACAATGGGGCCTCTGTTGTCATTGCGAGGCGGCGGCAAACACTCGTTAACCTCGTTAACTCAAGAGAGAAACTGGTTAAGCCAGCCGTAGGCGAAGCCTTCTCGCAGAGTAGCAATCTCAGAGATTGCCACGGGGGGAGCGTTAACGCTCAAATGAACGCCATTATTTGGCGCGACCCCCTCTCGCAATGACAGTACCCAAATTTTCGTCAAGGCCAATAGATAGAATTTGTTCCATCTATTAATAAGACAGTTTTGGGTGGCAGTTTGTGAACTTTTCTGCCTCAAAATAGAGAAATTTCTTTCTTAAGGAGAACGACAGGGCCATTTTCCCGATAACAGGGCCATTTTTTCCGTAGGTAAGCTGCTGGGAACCGGAACCCAAGGCCCCCTGAAAGGCAGAGAAAGAAGCTGGGTTCCACCAAATACCGATCGCCCCTTACCGATTAACCTTTTTTTCCCGCGTCCAATCTGGCCTGACGCAAAATAGCACCAGACCCATCTCCCGGGCAATTCAAATTGATATCTATTCTTAATCCGAAGCGATAACCTTGCATTGGCAAAGATAGCCCCGACTGCCTGGGGTCGAAGAATCAAGGCCAACTTACTCCATCGCAATTTAGATTTGAGCCAGGGTTCGGGACTTACGCACAAGGAACAAAGTTTGGGCCTTTGAGATTGCTCTCCCCTCGGCAACGACAGAAATGGCCGTTGGAGTTCTTCTTTTGGCCTCAGTTCTGCTGGATTAACCCTTGTTGGGTTCCGTTTCGCTTCATCCAACCTACTAGAGGCCGGTTCCCCCACCGACAACCCATCCGCACTCGTCTCTTCCACATCCGTTGCCAACGAAGAACCAGAGTCCTCTGCCACTCCCTCATACTCGTTCCATCGCTCTCGCAAAATGGCCCTGGCATTAGAAACCCGCTTGCGGGCAGTCCCCTGAGAAATCGCCAACCGTTCGGCTATCTCCTTGTAAGACAGCTCCTCCTTCCAGTAGAGAAAAAAAGTCTCCCGCAACTTGGGAGATAAATTATTTACCTCTCCCTCAAAAAAAAATTCGAGATCTTGCCGCGTAGCGGCAAGATCTGGTTCTTCTTCCTGGCTAACCCATAGCTCTTCCTTAGCTTCACAGGAAAATAGGCGATCGCGCTTTTTAAGCAGGTTCGTGCAAAGATTATTCACCAATCTGACCAACCACGCCTTCACATTATTAATAGGTTTGCTGCTGGTTCGCCAACCCTCCCTAGCCCTAAGCATAGCCATACCCAGAACATCTTCCGCCTCCGTTTGGTTGCCTCTCATCCGTCGGAGGCAGCAACGGTAGAGACAGCCTTGATGCTGTTGCCACTCCCGCCAAAACACCGAATCAATACCTACAGTTCTTTTGTGCCTATCTAGCATCTTTGTAACTCCTCGTCTCCTTTCGGATACAAAAAAATTAAGCTAGACACCCCGGTTTTCTCAATTCTCTGTTTGCAATTTTGTTACCTCTGATTCTAATATCCAGGTTTGCTGTCGTCAAGAACCCAAGTCACTGTCAAAATTAAAAAGTCTTGGCAGAAGTGCCATGGACATTAGTGGAGTCAAGCACCAAACATGGAATCGAGTATTTTGGTGTGGCTATTAAACAGTAGACAGTAGTTCAGGCTTCTAGCCTGATTAAGGTTAATCTAAAACTAGCTCGATTTTGAGGCAGACGAAAGAGACAAACTTGACATCGGAATTAAAGTCCGATCGCCAGCAGCGTTATAATAACAACGAACTTATGACGTGATTCCACCTCTTCAAGTTGTATATTCATATGCCTAATCAACTCAGACAACAAGCCTTAAACTTTCTACGCATTGCCCTCAATAACCCTGTAGCAGAATTTAGAGAGGGACAATGGGAAGCCATTGAAACCCTAGTCGAAAATCAAGCTCGTCTGCTCGTAGTACAACGCACCGGTTGGGGCAAAAGTCTAGTCTATTTTCTCGCAACTCGACTTCTACGCGATCGAGGAAATGGCCCCACCCTCCTCATTTCTCCCCTACTTGCCCTCATGCGAAATCAAATCGCCGCCGCCTCCAGAATTAACATCAAAGCTGCTACCATTAACTCCAGCAACCCAGAAGAATGGGAATCAGTAACAACTGAATTACTCACAGGAAACATTGATATCTTACTCATCTCTCCCGAACGACTCGCCAACCAAGCATTTCGAGAAACCATCCTCTTACCCATCTCTCAAAAAATCGGCTTATTTGTTGTCGATGAAGCCCACTGTATTTCCGACTGGGGACATGATTTTCGCCCAGATTATCGGCGCATTGTCCGCATTTTGCAAGCCCTACCTCCCAACATTCCCACCCTCGCCACTACCGCCACAGCCAACAACCGCGTAGTTAACGACATTAAACATCAATTAGGGACAAATTTACAACTATCCAGAGGAACCCTCACCCGCAAAAGCTTAAAACTACAAAACATTTATCTTCCCAGTCAAGCCGCGAGAATGGCATGGTTAGCCCAATATCTTCCTTACTTACCCGGAAGCGGCATTATTTATGCATTAACCGTTAGAGATGCCGATCGCGTCGCTGAATGGTTAACAACCCAAAACATCCATGCTCAAGCCTATCATGCTGGGTTAACTAATCAACAACGGGAAAATTTAGAAGATCGACTGCTCAACAACCAAATCAAAGCCTTAGTCGCCACCACCGCTTTAGGCATGGGTTTTGATAAACCCGATTTAGGATTTGTCATTCATTACCAGCGCCCCGGTTCAGTCGTCCATTACTATCAACAAGTCGGACGAGCCGGAAGAGCAGTAGAGCAAGCCTATGGCATTCTTTTAAGTGGTGAAGAAGATGACGAAATCACCGACTATTTTATTGACACAGCCTTTCCTCCAGAAGCCCATAACCAACAAGTTTTGAACGTCCTCAATCAGGCTGAACATGGTTTATCTCTAACTCAAATCGAACAATACTCCAATCTGGCTAGAAAACAAATTGATAAAGTCTTAAAACTCCTCTCTTTAGAATCCCCTGCACCAGTCACTAAACGCGGTTCCCAGTGGTATGCTACCCCCACAGCCATCAACTATCAACCCAACCGCGAAAAAATTGCCCAATTAACCCAAATTCGCCGCGCCGAACAAGCTCAAATGCAAGATTACATGAATAGTCAACAATGCCTGATGGTATTTCTCGCTCAAGCATTAGATGATTTTCATACAACGCCCTGCGGTCAATGTGCTGCCTGCTTAGGTCAAGCCTTAATCCCGGAAACTTACCCCAGAGAATTACTCAATCAAGCGTTGCACTTTTTGCGCCGTAACCATCTTGTAATTGAACCGCGAAAACAATGGAAAGCTCAAGCTTTATCAAGCTATAATTTTTCGGGTAACATTCAAAAAACCTTAATACCAGAACCGGGAAGATCCTTATCTCTTTGGGAAGACGCAGTATGGGGAGAACTCGTCAGAAAAGGTAAGTATCAAGATCGGCATTTTGATGATAGCTTAGTGCAGGGTGTATTAGAGATGATTCAATACTGGCGACCCCAACCTTTTCCCACTTGGGTAACTTGTGTTCCTTCTTTGAAGCGTCCAGAACTGGTTCCCAATTTTGCCCAAAGATTGGCTCACCAGCTCAATGTACCGTTTGTACCCGTGGTGCGAAAAGTGCGACAGAACAAAGAACAAAAAGAGATGAATAACAGTTATCAACAAGCCCATAACTTAGACGGTGTATTTACAATCGACACTTGGTCAGGACTTGGTGGGCCAGTATTCCTTGTTGATGATATTGTAGATTCTCGTTGGACATTTACTGTAATTTCGGCGCTCTTAAAACGTGCCGGAAGTGGTGCGGTGTTTCCCCTAGCTTTAGCCTTAAATTCTTTTTAGAGAGCTGATTATAGAATTATGGAATCTCATTTACTTTCATTAGATACTCAAGCCATTTTACTCCTCTGTGCCAGTTTTGGCGAAGATCGGGTTTCTTTTCCTCAGCCGTTAAAGTTGAGTGAATACAATGCTGTAGTCGGGTGGCTTAAGGAAAATAAAATGCGTCCTGGCGATTTGCTCGATTCAATGGGTAAGGAAAAGCTCCAAAACGCAGCTATTTACAAGCTGGATAATTCTCGCATTGATGCTTTACTAGAAAGAGGATTTTTGTTGAGTTTATCTGTAGAAAAATGGACTCAGCAAGGATTATGGATAGTGGGACGGGGCGATCCTAACTATCCTCAGCGTTTTAAGGAAAGATTAAAACAAAAGTCTCCCCCCATTTTGTATGGAGTGGGACAACAGGATTTATTGGAAAAAGGAGGTCTGGCAATTGTCGGATCTCGTAATGTTAGTCAAGAAGAAATTAATTATACTCATCAAATAACCAAGATCTGCGCTCACCAACATATTCAAGTGATTTCTGGTGGAGCGCGGGGGATCGATCAAGCCTCAATGTTGGGAGCTTTACAAGAATCAGGAACTGTCCTTGGCGTTTTGGCCGATAGTTTAATTAAGACGGCTCTGAATAAAAAATATCGTAGCTCTATTGCTGAAGGAAGATTAACCTTAATTTCTCCTTACGATCCCGATGCTGGCTTTCATGTGGGTAATGCGATGGGTCGAAATAAATATATTTATAGTTTAGCGGATTATGCGTTGGTGGTCACTTCTGATTATGAGAAAGGGGGAACTTGGGCGGGAGCAAAAGAAGCGCTAGAAAAAATTAAGGATGTCCCTGTTTTTGTCAAAGTTGAGAATTTTATCCCCGAAGGAAATCAACAGTTAATGCATCAAGGGGCTAAATCTTTTCCAACCCTTTCTTCTTCTGCTTTGAGTCAATCCTTAAAGGAAGAATTAGAACGGTTTAATTTAGAAACGACTACTGAGGAATTGACGCTCGTGAGCCATCCCATAGAAGAGGATGAAAATAAACAGAAAGAAAGCGCTCCACATCTAGGTCAATTGACGAATGATGTCACTAAAGATGGGGTGAGCAAGCCTCAAGATATTTATGAGGCGGTTTTACCCTTCATTCTGGAAGCCTTATATCAACCTCTCGATCTCAAGTCTCTGGTTAAACGTTTGCAGGTGAGACCAGGACAACTCCAAGATTGGCTGAAGAGAGCGGAGGAGGAGGGGAAGGTGAAAAAAACTAAGAAACCGGTGCGGTATGTGGCTAATATTGAAGAGAATATACTGAATCTATAGTAGTAGCTTGGCAAGCTTAAAACCGTAGGTTGGGTTGAACAACAGCGAAACCCAACTTACACTCTGACTGGAGTTGGGTTGAGGAACGAAACCCAACCTACATTATTACTTATTACTTAACAGTGCAAAGCGCTGTATCCTGCCCACCCTACCCTATTTCCTTGTCTATTTCTTAAAACAATCCTGAATTTTCCTGCTATTGGCTGATTATATGCTAATCCTAGCAAACAAGCATTTATCTTAATGAATGCTTAAAAGAAGATTAAATCTAAAGAGGCGGAAAATGTGTTTAGCAGTGCCCGGAAAAATTATTAGCATCGCTGGTGACGATCCCCTGACAAAAACGGGGCGCGTTAGCTTTGCAGGTGTAATCAAAGAAGTCAGTTTAGCCTATGTGCCTGAAGCCCAGATTGATGACTATGTATTGGTTCACGTCGGTTTTGCCCTGTCAATTGTCGATCAAAGTGAAGCCCAACAAACCCTAGCTGATTTACAACAAATTAATACATTCAGTTAAATAAGATTAAGAACCTAGTCCAAACCCTAGGAAGGTATTAGATGATCGAAGAAGAATTGACTGGACTAGGAACCCAACGAATCACCCAAAAATAATCCCTGCACGATCCTAGAGTTAGCCCAATTGAATCTCTCAGGGGAGTGCCAGTTTTCACCCCCATCAATGAAGTCGAGAAAAACAATAGGATGGTTGTTTTAACTCTCGAATTAAGACCCCCAACCTAGGGAAAAAGGTCAGCAGCCCTGAGCTGTATCCATTCATCTTCAATCGTAGACCGAAAGGACTCGAAACTTATGAACACCAAAAACTATGCAACACTAGACGGCAACGAGGCAGTGGCCCGTGTTGCGTACAAACTCAACGAAGTCATTGCCATTTATCCCATTACCCCTTCATCTCCCATGGGAGAATGGGCCGATGCCTGGATGTCGGAGGGGCGGCCCAACCTATGGGGAACCGTACCCTCAGTGGTCGAAATGCAAAGTGAAGGGGGAGCGGCAGGGGCAGTCCATGGATCGCTACAGGGGGGGTCTTTAACGACGACCTTTACGGCATCTCAGGGGCTGTTGCTGATGATCCCCAACCTCTACAAAATTGCAGGGGAACTGACGGCGGCGGTTTTGCATGTGGCGGCTCGCTCGGTTGCGGCTCAAGCTCTGTCGATTTTCGGGGATCATTCCGATGTGATGGCAACCCGCTCCACGGGTTGCGCTCTGCTGTGTTCGGCATCGATACAGGAGGCTCATGATTTAGCGCTGGTGGCTCAAGCGGCTTCTCTGAAGTCCCGCGTGCCTTTTATTCACTTTTTTGATGGTTTCCGTACCTCCCATGAAGTGCAGAAGATTGAGTTGCTGGAGGAGAGTGTTTTGCGGGCGATCATTGACGATCGCACCGTTTTTGACCACCGATCGCGCGGCCTAACCCCCGATCGCCCCGCCCTGCGCGGAACAGCCCAAAATCCCGATGTCTTCTTCCAAGCCAGAGAAAGCGTTAACCCTTTCTATGATGTCTGCGCCGATGAAATCCAGAAAGCGATGGATCGGTTCGCCGAACTGACTGGACGCAGATATCAACCCTACGAATACCATGGCGCACCCGATGCCGATCGCGTCGTCATTCTCATGGGTTCCGGCTGTGAAGCAGCCCATGAAACCATTGATTATCTGGTGGCTCAAGGGGAAAAAGTGGGCGTGCTAAAAGTTCGCATGTATCGCCCCTGGGATGCCAGTAAATTTATTGGCGCTCTCCCGGAAACGGTTAAGGCGATCGCCGTTTTAGACCGCACCAAAGAACCGGGCGCATCGGGCGAACCCCTCTATCTAGATGTGGTCACCGCTTTCCATGAAAGCGATCGCACTGCGCCTAAAATTGTCGGCGGACGCTATGGCTTATCCTCCAAAGAATTTAACCCCGCCATGGTGAAGAGCGTCTTGGACAACCTCAGCCAAGCGTCACCCAAAAACCACTTTACAGTTGGCATCAACGACGACTTAACCAACACCTCTCTAGAGTACGATCCTAACTTCTCCGTTGAACCCGATAGCGTCGTCCGGGCCATGTTCTACGGCTTAGGTTCCGATGGTACAGTTGGAGCCAACAAGAACTCAATTAAGATTATTGGCGACGATACCGACAACTACGCCCAAGGCTACTTTGTTTACGACTCCAAGAAATCCGGCGCGGTTACCGTCTCTCACCTGCGGTTTGGCCCCGATCCCATTCGCAGCACCTATCTAATCACCCAAGCCAACTTTGTGGGTTGCCACCAATGGACATTCCTGGAAAAACTCCAGGTGTTGGGATCGGCGGCTCCTGGTGCAGTCTTCCTGCTCAATAGTCCCTACGGCCCCGATGAAGTCTGGGATCAATTGCCCTTGGAAATCCAAGAAGTGATAGTGCGCCAAGGTCTGAAATTCTATGTGATCGATGCCAACCAGGTCGCACGGGACACGGGGATGGGAGGTCGCATTAATACGATTATGCAGACCTGCTTCTTCGCCTTAGCGGGAATTTTACCCAGGGATGAGGCGATCGCCCAAATTAAAAAGGCGATCCAAAAAACCTACGGTAAGAAAGGCTCAGAAATTGTCCAACTCAACATCAAAGCCGTCGATCAAACCCTCGATAACCTCTATGAGGTCAACGTCGGCCAAGCCAATAGCACCGTGCATATTATGCCCTCCGTTGGCGATGCTGCTCCCGAATTCGTGCGCGAAGTCGAAGGCATAATGCTGGCGCGACAAGGGGATACCCTACCCGTTAGCAAGCTCCCCTGTGATGGAACCTATCCCACCGGAACCTCGAAATGGGAAAAACGGAACGTCGCCCAAGAAATTCCCGTTTGGGACCCCGATGTATGCGTGCAATGTGGTAAATGTATTGCCGTTTGTCCCCATGCCACCATTCGCGGTAAAGCCTACGATCCCAGTGCCTTAGCCAATGCCCCAGAAAGCTTCAAGTCCATTGATGTCAAAGATAAGGCCTTTTCTGGACAAAAATTCACCATTCAAATCGCTCCCGAAGACTGCACCGGATGCGGCGTTTGTGTGGATATCTGCCCAGCCAAGAATAAATCCATGCCCTCCAAACGGGCGATTAACATGGAGCCTCAAATCCCCTTGCGGGAACAAGAGAGCCAAAATTGGGACTTTTTCCTCGGTTTGCCCAATCCCGATCGCTCCTCCCTCAATTTAGAGCGCATTCGTCAACAGCAATGGCAAGAACCCCTGTTTGAGTTTTCTGGAGCGTGCGCCGGTTGTGGAGAAACGCCCTATATTAAACTAGCGACCCAGTTATTCGGCGATCGCATGGTCATCGCCAATGCCACCGGTTGTTCCTCCATCTATGGCGGCAACCTACCCACCACACCCTACACCGTCAACAGCGAAGGTCGGGGGCCGAGTTGGTCTAATAGCCTGTTTGAAGATAACGCCGAATTCGGTTTAGGCTTCCAGTTAGCCATCTCCAAACATCAAAGCTTTGCCTGCGAACTGGTGCAAAAACTCGCTGGAACCCTAGGGGATAACCTAGTCAGTCAAATCCTCAACAACACTCAAGCCACAGAAGCCGATATTTACGAACAACGGCAATATGTGACCCAAGTGAAAGAAATCCTCGCCGGAAATAGCGACCCCGACGCGCAGCAATTGCTCAGTTTAGCCGACTATTTGGTGAAAAAATCCATCTGGATCGTTGGCGGTGATGGTTGGGCTTATGATATCGGCTACGGCGGTTTAGACCATGTGCTGGCATCCGGGCGCAATGTGAATGTGTTGGTCATGGATACAGAAGTATACTCCAATACCGGCGGTCAATCTTCTAAAGCCACCCCCAGAGGAGCCGTGGCCAAATTCGCTGCCGGTGGTAAACCCGCGCCCAAGAAAGATTTAGGTCTAATTGCCATGACCTACGGCAATATCTACGTCGGTTCCGTGGCTCTGGGGGCGCGAGATGAGCATACCCTGAAAGTCTTCCTAGAAGCCGAAGCCTATGACGGCCCCTCCATGATTATTGCCTACTCCCACTGTATCGCCCATGGTATTAATATGACCACCGCCATGAGCCATCAGAAAGCCATTGTCGAAAGCGGGCGCTGGTTGCTCTACCGGTACGATCCCAGACGCACAGCACGGGGTGAAAATCCCCTACAGTTGGATTCAAAATCGCCCAAGAAAGGCGTTAAAGAATCCATGTACGCCGAAAACCGGTTCAAGATGTTGACCAAAACCAAACCGGAAGACGCAAAACGCCTCCTGAAAGAAGCCCAGCAGGATGTCAATACCCGGTGGGAAATGTACAAATATCTCGCCGAACGGAGCCTGAACTCGGAAGAATAGCTCCCCTTGGAGTGAGAGGACGCGGAGACACGGGGACACGGGGACACGGGGACACGAAGATTTCTATTACTCCCCCATTCCCCCATTCCCCCACTCCCCCATTCCCCCATTCCCCACCCATTACCCATTACCCATTCGTAATACCATGGATTTAACCACTACTTATTTAGGTCTCAATCTGCGATCGCCCATCGTTCCCAGTGCAGCCCTACCGCTCTCGGAAGACATCGACACCATCAAAAGCCTCGAAGATGCCGGTGCTGCTGCTGTTGTTCTCCATTCCCTCTTTGAAGAACAACTCTTGCGGGAAAAATTTGAACTCCACCATCACCTGGAATATGGCACAGAAAGCTTCGCCGAAGCTCTCTCCTATTTCCCCGAACCCGATGAATTTCACGTCGGCCCAGAATTGTACTTAAAACACATTCGCCAAGCCAAAGCAGCCGTCAATATTCCCATTATTGCCAGTCTCAACGGCTTTTCTTCTGGCGGTTGGGTGGAATATGCCAAACTGATGCAAGACGCGGGCGCAGATGCGATCGAGTTAAACATCTATTATGTGCCCACAGACTTCAATATGACCGGCGCACAGGTAGAACAAAACTACATCGACACCCTCAGCGAAGTCAAAAAAGAAGTCACCATTCCCGTTGCCCTCAAACTGAGTCCCTTTTTCAGCAACATGGCCAACATGGCCAAACGGTTTAGCGAAACCGGAGCCGATGGGTTAGTCCTATTTAACCGCTTCCTGCAACCGGATATTAACCCCGAAGATTTAGAAATGGAAGTCGGTTCTGTCCTCAGCAGTACCCATGACTTGCGCTTACCCATGCGTTGGATCGCCATTCTCTATGGTCGCATCGATCGCTGCGATCTCGCGGCCACCAGTGGGGTACAACGGGGTCATGATGTGATTAAACTCCTCATGGCTGGCGCATCAGTGACCCAGGTTTGCTCAACTCTGTTGCGTCATGGCATTGGCCATATCCAAGTGATGGAAGAAGAAATTAACCATTGGATGGAAGAACATGGCTATGAGTCCGTCAAGCAAATGCAGGGTTCTATGTCTCAACTCCATTGTGAGGATGAGTCCGCCTACGAACGGGCCCAATATATGCGGGCGATTACCTCTTATAATCCGACCCACAGTTTAGTCTAGTTCACCCGGTAGGGGCGAAACATTTTTCCGCCCCTACTTGATATCAAACCTTTCGCCTCTTGCCTTGTGCCTAGCGCAAAGCGCTGCATCATTCCCACTGACTCACCTCTTCAACCGATAATCCCAAGGCTTCAGCAACTTGCTCGGTACTCAAACCCATACTCAACAGCCGAGGAATAGCGGCTTGCTGGGCCCGTTCAGCACGGTTAGCTCGTTGGTTAGCTATCTGAGCTTCTTGCTGGGCAAGATCGGCCTGTTGCTGGGCAATACCCGCCTGTTGCTGGGCAATACCCGCCACTTCCTCTGGCGTGGGTATCCAATTGCCCTGGGCATCATACCAGCGTAACCATTGTCGCTTTAATCCATGGTATTTCCCGAACCATAATCCCAGTCCTAATTCTAATTCTGGAAACCAGAATCTCGATTCAGTCA